>DXSO01000109.1 GCA_019410445.1 Sutterella sp. | reverse complement strand
CGCCATTCGTAGGTTCGAATCCTACTACCCCTGCCAACGCACTGTTCAGGTTCTCATGAGAAGGCCGCGCCGCAAGGTGAGCGGCTTTTTTCGTATCTGCTGTCTGCTTTCGATATGACAAAAAAAGGCGAAATCGCAACGGATTTCGCCCATAGAAAGCGGCTGCAGCAGCCAATGATCAATGATTTCCTTTGCTTGTTTGTTCTTCGCTTTCGTGAGAGGCTTGTGCCTGCATTTCGCGGCGAACTTCGCATCCTTGCTCTGACAGCGCTTTAGGCATGCCCGTTGCCGGAGCCGGAGCTTTGGGACGGAAGAAGTAGAGAATGGCGACGACGGGGAAGAGAATCGCGCCAGCAGCCGCAAGAGTTACCTGGTTGTTCGTCCAGGTAGCAATCGCGCCGCCTAATACGGGGCCGATGACACTGCCGAACTGCTGCACAGAGTAGGAATAAGCAAAGACCTTGCCGCGATCCTGCGGATCCGAAGATTGAGTGAGCACTGCGTTGATGGCGGGGAATATGCCTGCAAACGCCAAACCCCCGATGAAGCGCCAACCGGTAAACCATGTCAGGTCATGCGGAATGGCTTGAATGATTCCGAAAATGCCGCTGAGCAGCAACGAGACGTAAAGAGCCGGGCGATACCCCCAACTCTGACCGAGCATACCCCATGGCGGAGAGGCGATAACGCCGGAAATACCCACCACCGAAAATACGATGCCGGAAATGAATACGATGCGATCCATGGATCCCTGCAGCTCTGCGATATAAAGCGGCAACACGGGCTGAACCATCAGCACACTCATCTGCACGACTGCGGCGGCAAAGAGCATGCGCAAAATGACGGGATTACGCAGAGGAGTGACTCGAGTTGAGGCATCATCAGCGCTGACGGCGGTTTTATTGCGAGGAGGCTCTTTGATGAAAATAGCCAGCGCAACAGTAATGGAGGCCAACGCAACAGCGGCAATCTTAAAAGTCATGCGCATGCCGAAAACATCGGCAAGATATCCGCCCACGAGCGGTCCTAAAACATGACCGGCCGTGAGAGCGGCCTGCAGCAATCCCATGCATAGTCCGATTTTTTTGTGAGGGATGACTGAAGTGGCGATCGCAAGCTGGGCAGGCCACAGACCGGCTGAGAGCCCTTGCAGAATGCGTACTGCAAAAAGTTGCCAAGGCGTCTGAACGATGGCTCCGAGAAAGTAGGTGATGGCCAGGCAGCTGGCAGCGCGCAATGCCATAAGCTTTCTGGAGCCTTTATCGGCCATTGCTCCCCAGATCGGTGCAAAGATGCCGGAAATCAAAAAACTGATGGCAAAAATGATGCTGCTCCACCAGTTGACTTCAGCTGTCTGCACTCCCAGTTCCTGGATGAGATACATCGGCAGGAAGGGAATAAGCATGGTGTAGCTCGACGACATGAGAACCGTGCTGCATGTAAGCACGGCAAGGACAATGCGCCAATTCATAAAAAAGCCTATGGGTGAGAGGAATTCCAGTCTTTAGCCTTGAGTCTACGCCTAAACGCATCGCGTTTGCCCTAGCCAGGAGAGCTAGGGACTGTTAAGGAGTCGATTCAGTGAAGAAGAGCTGTAACCGGAGTCGTTTTACGGTGGTCGGTGTATCTCGCATCCCTGCGAAATTGCAGAACTGGAAAATTGTTTGCAGAAAGTTGCGGCTGTTTTCAAAGCGGGGCGTTTTCAGCGAACCTCTGTAAAATTTTGCCCACTGCGGCGAGGGCTTTTGCAATGTTTGGCAAGTCTTGCTCGTCGATTTTCATCTATTTTTTCAATCGTGGTTTGTTTCCGTGAACGCGCTTAAAACACTTTTGATTGGTTTGTCGTTTTTTGCATCGTTTTCTTGCATGGCTTTTGATCCGGATATTTCAGCCATTGAGGATCAGGCTTTGATGAAACGATTCCCTCAGGGATCAATCGCCACGCGGGAAACGGCTGATCAAGCACTCAAGGAAGTGCGCTTTGCCAAAAGTAAACTCA
Source organism: Sutterella sp. (assembly GCA_019410445.1). Lineage (GTDB taxonomy): Bacteria > Pseudomonadota > Gammaproteobacteria > Burkholderiales > Burkholderiaceae_F > Duodenibacillus. The sequence continues at coordinate 4,010 of DXSO01000109.1, read as the reverse complement.
AGGAACTTGCCGAGTTTTCCAAACGTCGGTGCAACGAAAATTTTTTCGTCAACAGCTGCATTGAAGACGTGCGAAAGGCAGAACTGAGACAATCTCGCCGTCTTCAGGCAATTGAATCCGAAGCTCGACGTGTCGTTCGTGAAGATGAGACCAGAAAGGAATCGATGCGCCAGCAACAGCGTGATGCCAAAGCGGCCAAACCTTCAAAGCAGGTGAACAAGAAAACGCCGCAGTCGGCGACAAAGGCACAGCAAAACGCTCAAGAAAACAAAGAGCTGCATGCTAAGCGATTGAAGTCGCTCGAGCAGCGCAATGCTGAAGCTCAGCAAAAAAAGGCTCAGGAAGAAAAAAATCGTGCCGCTTACGAAAACAAGAAGGCTGAATTGGAAAAACGTCGAGCTCAACGAGCCAAAGCGTTGGAAAAGAGAGCCGAAAAAAAGGCTAAGCAGCAGCCGATCAATCAAAACAGCGGGGCAACAACGAAGTGAAATCCGGTTTAAAAAGCGGGCGAGCTGATCTCGAACTTGATGAAATTGCCAGAAGTTTGCTTGCCGACGAGGCTTTTGAGGCTGAAGATTTCGATCAGATGGTTCATATCACGGCGCCGACGGATGCGCCGATGATTCCGTTTGGGGAGTTTGGCAATGGCAAGTCAGACGGCAGCATCAATGGTGAAGAGCAAGTTGGAGACGGCGCGGCTTTTCCGAGCGATTACGAACAGCGCGTACGCAGCGCGTTTTCTTTTGATGGTGCTTTAGCCCGAACGACCCCGGGATTTGTTTCCCGTCCTGCACAGATTGAATTTGCTTTGGCGGTTGCTCAGACGCTTCAGAACAAGGGAAAACTGTTGGCTGAGGCCGGAACCGGGACAGGCAAGACGTTTGCATATCTGACTCCGGCGCTCATCGCCGGCTGCCGCGTGATTGTGAGCACAGCCGGTAAGTCGCTTCAAGAGCAGCTTTGCCGCAAAGACATTCCGGCATTGATGAGGGCTTGCGGCTTGCCTGCCAATGTGGCCTTGCTCAAGGGGCGCTCTAATTACTTGTGTCGTCATCGCATTGCGTTGTGCGAGAGAGGGGAAATTACTCTGGCTTCTCGTGATGCGGTTGAGGATTTTCGTCGTATCCGTATCTTTTTGGACAAAACCAAAACGGGAGATGTCAATGAAATCGGAGCCGTCGCGGAAGACAGCGCCGTATGGCCTTCCGTGACGAGCACCGCAGGAAACTGTTTGGGCAAACACTGCCATTTTGCTCGAGAGTGTTTCGTGACGCGGGCACGACTGCGTGCTCAAAAGGCCAACGTAATCGTCGTCAATCATCATCTGTTTTTGTCGGCAGCCGCCATGGAACTCGAAGGAGGTCAGGATGACGGCATGCTGCCTCGGGTTGATGCCGTGATTTTTGACGAGGCGCACAAGCTGCCTGAAATTGCCACAAATTACTTTGGCAACGAATTGTCGACGGCAGCTGTTCGGGAAATTGTCGACAGTCTGCGACCGATTCTGATGGGGAAATTCAAAAGCGCAGCGCCGGCAGGGACAAGTTGGGACGAAATTACGCAAACCATCAAAAAGTCGCTTTATGACTTTGTGCTGGGATTGGAATCTGCCGGTGTGCTTGAGGGCGACAGCCGCAACATTGAGACGCTTTCCGGTATGCAGGCGGCTACCAAGCACTTGGAAAATGCTTCGCTTGTGTTGGAGGTGTTGATTCAGGCGGCTGATCCCTACCGAGAAATGAGTGATGACCTGGTCGTATATCTTGATTCGGCCTTGGCGATTTTGGAAGACTTGAAGCAGTGGGTTGGATGGTTAAAGGCTGCTGGCATGCCGCTGCCCCAGACGAGCAAGCCGTTGGTGCGCTGGATTGCGCGCACACGCAGCGAGGCTCGTATGACGGTTACGCCGTTGGACATAGCCGAGCCTTTTTCAAAGATGATGAATCTGCGAAAGGATACGGCATGGATTTTTACCTCGGCAACAATGGCTGTCGGCGAGGGGGAATTCAAACACTTTTCTCAAGCTCTCGGAATTGAGGGAGCACGGGAGCAAGCTTGGAATTCTCCTTTTGATCATGAGAATCAAGCCATGCTTTATGTGCCGCCCGACATGCCCAACCTCAAAAGCGGCGTTTCGCGCGATGAATTTACCGACGCGCTTATAGAACGTGTATGGCCCATCGTTGATATGGTGCAGGGGCGTGCTTTTGTGTTGTGTACGAGCTATCGAGCGATGGAAAGGGCAGCTGAACAGCTTCGTGAGTACATTGCCTCGAATGGTCGTGACTATACCGTGCTTGTACAGCGAGAAGAATCCAAGGAAAAGCTACTTGAAAAATTCCGCCGGGATCCGCATCCCATCCTGGTAGCGACAATGAGTTTTTGGGAAGGCATCGATATCAAGGGCGAGCAGTTGTCACTGGTTATTATTGACAAACTGCCGTTTCCCAATCGAGAGGATCCGGTATTTGATGCGCGCTGCAAATGGCTTGATGCCCAGGGACAGTCGTCTTTTAACGCGCTGTCGGTTCCGGCGGCAGCGATCGCTCTCAAGCAAGGCACAGGACGCCTCATACGCAGCGAATTCGACCGGGGTATTTTGGTTATCGGTGACGTGAGGATGGTGCGTGCCGGATACGGGAAAAAGATTTGGCAGAGCTTGCCGCCCTATACGAAAACGCTCAAGCTTGAGCGCTTGATGCAGTTCTGGAACGAGCCCAATTCCTGGCAATAGCTCTTTATTTGGATTGGGGGCGGCGGGGTTTGCGACTCCGTTGACCTGCAGCTGACGCAAGTTTTGTCTGCGGTATTTTTTTGTGTCTGACTCGTTGCGGCAGCTGCGCTTGGCCTGACGCAGACGACAAGGCCGAGGCAAGTATTCCCTCGCAGCTTTCAAGATGATCCAGGCAATAAAGTACGCTCAGTACCGTTCCGATTGAAACGGTGATGTCGCCTTGTTCGATGCGCTTGTATGTTGATAAGGACGTGCGGCTTTTTTGAGCGAGTTCTTCTTGAGTGAGGTTAAGAGCTCGTCTTGCTGCAGAAATGCGCTCGCCCAACTCCTCGGTAAAGCTTTGCACGGGCAGATTGAAAAAGCGCTTGATCGGAGTACGCGGGGTGGTGGATTTGAGCGCAGCAGACATGGGAAAACCGTTGCAGAGAATTAAACGGGCACTCGGCTAGAGTAGCAAACCGAGTGCCCGATATCAAACGGTTTTAAAAAAGTGCTGAGAAAACGTCGTGTTCGTAGAGCACTTTGATGCCAATGGCCAGGAGCACAACGGATCCCAAAATCGAAAGTTTGGCGCTGTGACGGGCAGCTTGATTGGATAATGTACGGCCGATTAACACGGAAACAGCGGTCAGTACAAAGCAAACGATTCCGATGACTACGGAAGGCCAAAGAATCGGGAAATGAGCCATGGCAAAGGAAAAGCCTACGGCAAGTGCATCAAGGCTGGTGGCCACTGACAAGGTGAGCAGTGTTGCCCAGGGAATCTGTTGACAAAGCTGGCAAACCGTTTCGTCTTCGTCGTTGTCGCCAAAAGCTTCCTTGAGCATCGAAAAAGACACCCAAGCTAAAAGAGCGAAGGCGATCCAATGATCCCATGCCGAGACAAGTCCAGAGACGGTATTGCCGGCCAAACCGCCGATCAGCGGCATCAGAAATTGGAATAAACCGAAGGCAGCTGCAAATTTAAAGATGTGTTCTGCAGTGATTTTTTTGCAAGTGGCGCTCCAACAAAGGGAAACAACCATGGCATCAATGGAGAGGGCGACGGCAATACCGAGAACTTGTAGTAGCAACATGACAAAAGTGTCCTTTGCGGTTAATGGCTTGCAGCACTGTGATTAGAACGCAAAGAAAACCCCGCAGGTACGAAACCTACGGGGTTTGAATTCTGGCGGAGAAGGAGGGATTCGAACCCTCGAGGCCAGTTATTTTTGACCTGCACCCTTAGCAGGGGTGTGCCTTCAGCCACTCGGCCACTTCTCCGACCGCGCAAATT
>DXSO01000108.1 GCA_019410445.1 Sutterella sp. | reverse complement strand
AGCTTGGCTGAACCTTCAATCTTCTCGCTGCCATGTTCTTCCTCTGGAACCAACAGCTTGACGCCGATCCACACAAGCAGCGCCGCCCCTACCATTTTGAGGAATGGCAGATCCAACAGCATCACGGCAAACGTAATAAGGATCACACGCAGTGCAATCGCACCAAACGTCCCCCAAAAGACCCCCTTGTTACGTTGCTCATGCGGCAGGTTACGACATGCAAGCGCAATAACAACCGCATTGTCGCCGCCCAGGAGAATATCGATCATGATGATCTGACCGACCGCACCCCAATGCAAATTAACCAATAAATCCCAAAGCCATTCCATGATGGAAGTCGCTCCCTCTTTGCTGAATTTGCTGGAAAGATTCGATTGCATGCCGAAACACACGTCGGCATGCACGTTTTTTCTGATGCTAACTCGAAAAAATTAGCTCTGCATTTGATAACGAATTTTCTGCGGGTTTGTCACAGAACCGAAGCCAAAAGCTCACCGATTTCCGCCGGATTATTCGTTGTTCGAATGCCGCAATCGTTCATAACACGGATCTTTTCCTCGGCTGTTCCCTGACCACCGTAAATAATGGCACCTGCATGTCCCATTCGTTTTCCTGCCGGAGCCGTCATACCGGCAATAAAACCCACGACAGGTTTGGTCATGTTATCGCGAGCCCATTGAGCAGCGATTTCCTCATCACTGCCTCCGATTTCGCCGATCATAACCACTGCATCAGTTTCCGGATCCTCATTGAACAGTTTCAGCACATCTATGTGCTTTAGTCCGTTGACGGGATCACCACCGATACCAACGGCAGTTGACTGACCCAATCCGAGAGCCGTGAGCTGAGCAACAGCCTCGTATGTCAACGTCCCGGAACGACTGACAACACCTATACGTCCCTTTCGACAGATATGTCCCGGCATGATGCCGATTTTCATCTCTTCGGGAGTAATCAGTCCCGGGCAATTAGGACCAAGCAGCAGTGTCTTGCTTCCCATCCGACGCATTTGGTTTTTTACGCGCAGCATATCCATCACCGGAATGCCTTCCGTAATGCAAACCACCAGCTCAAGTTCAGCTTCCACTGCTTCCAAGATCGCATCGGCAGCCCCTGCCGGCGGCACGTAAATCACGGAAGCATTGGCACCGGTTGCTTCTTTGGCTTCGCGAACGGTTCCATAAATCGGAATACCGTCCATATCGGTTCCTGCTTTGCGCGGATTCACTCCAGCCACAAAATTATCCGGATTGGCATAAGCACGGCAAGCGCGAGTATGAAACGCACCTGTCTTGCCTGTCATTCCCTGCGTGATTACACGCGTAGAGCCATTGACAAGAATGCTCATTTCACACCTCCGTGAGCAGCCTGAACTGCCTTATGAGCAGCTTCGGACATATTGACGGCCGTAATGATCGGCAGTCCGCTGTCGGCCAAAATCTTCCGCCCGATTTCTTCATTCGTCCCGTTCATTCGCACCACTAAAGGCACGGAAAGTTTGACGCGACGACATGCTTCGACAATGCCTTCGGCAATCGTATCGCACCGCATAATGCCGCCAAAGATATTGACAAGCACCGTACTCACCTTGGGATTGGACAGCATGATTTCGAAAGCTGCCGTCACTTTATCAACCGTCGCACTGCCGCCAACATCAAGGAAATTGGCAGGCTCCCCGCCATACAGCTTGATGGCATCCATCGTGGCCATCGCCAACCCGGCACCGTTGACCATACAAGCAATATCTCCATCCAAAGCGATATAGCTCAAAGAGCTTGCTTTGGCTCGCGTCTCCAACGGATCTTCTTCACTGAAATCGCGCAAAGCTTCAAAATCAGGATGACGATTCAATGCATTGTCATCCAATGTCACTTTCGCATCCAATGCCAACAACGATCCATCTTGTAAAACCGCAAAGGGATTAACCTCTACCAACGAGGCATCGTTATCGACGAATACTTTATAGAGATTCTTGAAAAAGCCCGCTGCGCTTTCAACACCGGCTCCAACAAAGCCCAGTGTCTTAGCCAATGCTTCTGCCGCTTCATCCGTCAAACCGATATTTGGGTCAATATGAAGCTTCAGAAGTGCTTCTGGATTGGTCTTTGCAACCTCTTCAATATCCATTCCACCGCTGCGGCTCGCCATCAGACAAACCGTCTGCGACACTCGATCCACAAGCACGGCTGCATAAAACTCTGCAGCAATGGCTGCAGCAGCCTCAACATAGAGACGCTCAACAAGCTTGCCTTTGGGACCAGTCTGAGCCGTGACCAAAACCTTACCGAGAATCTGAGAAGCAGCCTCTCGAACCTCTTGAAGAGAGCGAGCCAGTTTGACTCCCCCGGCCTTGCCTCGACCTCCAGCATGAATCTGAGCCTTGACCGCCCAGGCTTGGCCGCCAATCTGTCGCGCCGCTTGTTCAGCTTCGTCAACAGAAAAAGCCGGACGCCCCACTGCTACAGGAATACCTGCTGCCGCAAAAAGCTCCTTGGCTTGATATTCGTGAATTTTCATTTTTTATAACACTGGAGCTGATGGACAAACTCAACTCCCTGCCCATCAGCTCATTTCTTAGAAAGAGAGATTGTTCAACCGAAGATGCCGCCAAGGGCAACGATCAGCACAAACAACGGAGAAATCACACCAATCAGAATGCGTGAAGCCTTAAGCCACGATTCCGAAACATTGCCTTCGTAATTGAGCTGCTGACGCATAACCGGCCAAGCGATCCAGGCGGCTGCCACTGCAATGCCGAAAGTCGAAAGCGGCATGCCGATATTACTCGTGAGATAGTCAAGAAGATCAAAAATGTTCTTGCCAAAGATTTTGACATCCGACCAGGCACCAAACGACAGATTGGCAATCAACCCAACCACTGCCGCTCCGATAACCGTGGAGAAAATCGCCGTCTTACGGGGCATGTTGAATTCTTTGGAAAGCAGAGCCGTACATGCCTCAAGCATTGAAACCGAACTCGTCAACGCCGCCACAACCAGGCATACATAGAAAAATACGGCAAAGAGCTGCCCCATTGGCATCTTGCTGAAAATGGCCGGCATCGTCACGAAAGTCAGTCCGGGACCGGCTGCAGGATCCAAACCGAAGGCAAAAACCGCAGGCATCACCATCAAGCCGCCCAACAGCGAGGACAGAATGGCCAATACCGCTACCCAACCGACGCTACCCGGCAGATTCGCCTTATCGGATAAGTATGTTCCATAGGTAATCATGGTTCCCGCGCCCAGAGAAAGCGAGAAGAAGCAAAATCCCATGGCATTGAAAAGTGCCTCACCGGTAAAGTCTTCCCAACGCGGCATGAAGAGGAACTTCACGCCTTCCCAACCGCCGGGCAATGTGACACCACGAATGATCAATATGATCATCAACACAAAAAGTGCCGGCATCAACACCTTGGCAAACCGTTCCACCCCCTTATCAATTCCACGCAACACGACAACAGCCGTCAGGAAAAGAAACACCAGAAGCATCAGGTAGGAACTCACACCGTCTGATACAAACGCACCAAAATGAGCTCCAAGTTGATCAGGAGCAATCTGAAGTCCCACTCCGGTGGCCGCATCAGCGGTGTATTTCAGGCACCATCCGCCCACAATCGAGTAGAAAGACAGAATCAAAAACACCGTAAAGACACCAATGCCGCCAAAAATACCCCAAGGCTTTCCGCAAACATTGTTGAGGCTGCCGACCGGACCGCTTCGACCAGCTCGCCCCATGGCAAATTCGGCAAGCAAAAGTGCCATGCCGACCGTGACGGTAAAAAAGATATATGGCAACATGAACACGGCTCCGCCGTTGGTTCCTGCCATATAAGGGAACTTCCAAATCGCACCGAGGCCTACGGCAGAACCTGCTGAGGCCAGAATGAAACCCAAACGTGAACCAAAGTTTGTCTGCTGGGGACTACCTGACATAATGAATTGACCGTTTTTATTCTGATTGTGAAAACAAGGAGGCGCAACAGCGGAAAAAAAGCCGCCGCCGTAGTAAACGAAGGGCTTTTACTGCAACCGTCCCCTTAAGTCGATCGGATCAAAGATCCTCATCTTCGCAGGCTTGCTGTCGAGCTCTGTCAAAGACTCGCTCAATCATATCAAAGCCAAATCCCCGAGCCACTAAAAATCTCGTTTGTCTACCTCGTTCCTTGAAATCCTCAGGCGGAAATCTGAATTTTTTCTGCCATACGCTCCAAGCTCGCTCAAATTCATCTCCTGCATCCAACATGGCAGCTCTTACCGTTTCCGCATCCACTCCCTGCATGGAAAGTTCATAACTTAAGCGACGATTTCCATAGCGAGATGATCGCATTCGCACTCGACTTCTCGCATAGCGCTCGTTACTGAGGTATTTCTTGTCTTCAAGTTCATCCAAAACCGCCTCTACGTCCGAAAGCGTCTGATTCGGTTCCAGATCTCGAACAAGCTTGTCCTGCAACTCTTTTCGGGAATACTCTCGCCGGGATAAAGCATCAATGCCCCGCGCCATCAGGCTACGGGGCTGATTGTTCATCTTGGCGCTTTTGTCAGCAACCGTTGTCATGAATCCTTGAGCAATTATTCGTAGAAGTCTTCCGGCTCAAGCAGATCTTCATCTGGAGACGAACCTCTCATCTCGGAAGCCACGTCCTTCTTAGATGAATTCTGTGGTTCGGGTTTAGGGGCAGGCTCTCCCGGTGTGAGTGATGTCGGGCGTCCCTTCATACCACGCAATTCTCGGATCTTGTTTTCAATTTCAAGAGCCGATTCCGGATTGGCAATCAACCATTCACGTGCCTTATCTTTGCCTTGCCCAATACGCGTGCCGTTATAGCTATACCAAGCGCCGGACTTGCCCACAACATCAAGTTCCACACCAATATCAAGCAACTCACCTTCACGCGAAATTCCCTCTCCGTAAAGGATGTCAAATCCCGCTTTCTTAAAAGGAGGAGCCACTTTATTTTTGACAACCTTTACGACCGTTTCCGCACCGTAAACTTCCTCTCCCTTCTTGAGATTGCCTTTACGACGAATATCGATGCGCACCGTACTGTAGAACTTCAGTGCATTGCCGCCCGTCGTTGTTTCTGGACTGCCGTAGGAGACTCCAATCTTCATGCGGATCTGATTGATGAAAATCACCAACGTCTTGGTCTTTTTAATCGAACCAGTCAACTTGCGAAGTGCCTGACTCATCAGACGCGCCTGCAAACCAGGAAGAGCCTCGCCCATATCGCCTTCAATTTCACTGCGAGGCGTCAGAGCTGCTACCGAGTCAATGACAACCAAATCAACCGAACCAGAACGAACCAACGCATCCGTAATTTCCAATGCCTGCTCTCCCGTATCCGGCTGAGACAGCAACAAATCATCCAGCTTCACACCCAGCTGTTGAGCATAAGAAACATCCAAAGCGTGCTCAGCATCAATAAAGGCGCAGGTTCCGCCCATTTTCTGCATTTCTGCAATGACATGCAGAGTCAGTGTTGTTTTGCCTGAACTCTCAGGGCCATAAATCTCAACAATTCGGCCTCGAGGCAATCCACCAACTCCAAGTGCAAGATCTAATCCCAAAGACCCCGTACTCACCACTTCCACATCTTCGGTTTGGGTTCCCTCACCCATGCGCATGATCGAACCCTTGCCGAATTCCTTTTCAATGTAGGAAAGTGCAGCTGCCAGAGCTTTCTTACGCTCGTCAAGATCGTTTACTCGTTCAATTCTCGTATCCGTAGTGGTGTTTTTTTTCTTTTCTGCCATTTTTTCGTTCCTTTTTGAGAGATTTTTTGCTGATTCACTAATAGATATTTTCTATCGAGCGTATTTGTCCATAAATTTTCCCATTGCTTAGCGGATCATTCTTGAGAATTTTTTCCTCAATCATGATCCTTAAGCCTTGATAACGAAGCCATCAACACAAAAAGTCTCTCGCATCGCTAACGGGCATAATGCACGAAATTTCATCGAAAATCGAGGGGTAATCAACTCAATTTTGTTAGGGTTTACCCAGACATTTATGACA
>DXSO01000107.1:4904-6153 GCA_019410445.1 Sutterella sp. | reverse complement strand
TCCTCGAGCTCTTCTTCGACGAATCTGACTGAGTGTAGATTCCACGGTTTTCAGGAAGTACGGGAAAAGTTGCTGGGGTCCGAAAAACCGATTGTGTAGGCAATTTCCGTGATCGATCGTTCGGTATGCGCAAGCGCATCATGAGCAAGTTGTTTTCTGTGCTTGTCCACCAGCTGCATGAAAATTGTTCGCTCGCCTTCAAGACGCCGCTGCAGCGTGCGCGAAGACATGTTGAGCCGTGCTGCAACTGCCTGTATTCGTGCGCTCTCGCCGGCTTTTAACAGTTCCTCAATTTCTTCTTCAACTCGAACCGTGAAGGAATACTGACGAACACGATTTAAATACTGACGCACGATTTGTTCGTTGGCCTCACGAAGCATGGCATTCTGTGCTGCATAAGGCTCCATGACATCGTGATAGCTGTAGCGAATAAACCAGCCTTGCGGACTTTCAGTGTCGACCGAACAACCAAAATAGTCTTCCAGCCGTTTTCGGTCATTCGCCGAGCAGTTGTTGATCTGTACGCCGACTTCAACCGGCGTCACCCGATGCTGCGAAAGTGAGTTTGCCTGCCGTTGTATGAATGCAATGACGCATAGTAATGCCGCCTGCTTCGCTTCATTGCCGTGCAACGTCCTCAGTGATAAGGATGAACTGCTTGCATTGTGTGCAAGGCTCATATCCATCGTTGTAGAAATGACCTTTCCATAGCTCGCAGTGAGTTCGAGAACCTGTGCGAGTGAATGGCTCGTCATAATGGCTAGTCCAAGCCCATGGAGTGTCGGCGCCTGCATTTCCTGACCGCAGGTAAGACCAATCAGTTCGTCTCCCGTAGCGGAAATCACTGCCTCCCAAAAGCGGCGAACAGTCATGGCTGGATAGCGGGCATCCGGAACAGTGAGCAGCGTCGGATCCATGCCGATGCGCTCGAAGATCGCTTCTGGCGAAACGCCGTAGCCGCGAACGGTCTGACAGATGGATCGAATCCAACTCGCAAGAATACTGTCGCCTAAAGGTAATAGTTGATCGTCGTCCATTGGGACGACCTCTGCTGGCGACCGTTCCAAAGACTGCGTACTCATCGCGCATTTCTCCGTCTGTTAAATTTGGCATTTCAAGATTACTCTGCACTGCCAAGCTTTAAAAAAAAGGCCGCAGAGAGTGCCTGCGGCCAAGAGGGAAAGATAAGGAGAAAATCTCAACCTGCGGAATTGGGGAATTTACGGCTTCCTTAGCCGTAGACAACTCC
>DXSO01000107.1:3648-4894 GCA_019410445.1 Sutterella sp. | reverse complement strand
CCGATAACAGCCGTCTTTCCAGTGCGCTCAACAAAACGGCAAGCGGCCTCCACTTTCGGCCCCATCGAACCCTTGGCAAAACCGAATTCACGCAGAGATTTCGGATCGGCTTGAACAATCTTCTTCTGATCGGGCTTACCCCAATTAATGTAGGCACCGTCTACATCGGTAGCAATGATGAAAAGATCTGCGTCAAGCGATGCCGCGAGCACGGAACTTGCCAAATCCTTGTCAATCACAGCTTCAGCACCAACGAGGCGGCCATTTTTATCAAAATAGGTCGGAACGCCGCCCCCGCCGCAGCAAATGACGATATGGCCGTTTTCTACCAGTGTCTTGAGCGGTGCAAGTCCCCAAATACGTTTAGGATCCGGGCTCGGTACGACTCGGCGCCACTTGTCGTTATCGGGAGCAATGGTCCAGCCGTGCTGTTTGGCGAGCTGTTCGGCCTCTTCTTTCTCGTAGACGGGGCCGACTGGTTTGGTCGGGTGCTGAAAGGCCGGATCATTTGGATCAACCTGTGTCTGCGTGAGAATAGTGGCTAAGGTAGCGGTTTTCGGCACATAGTTGACAAGTTCCTGCTGGATCATGTACCCAATCATGCCGACGGATTCAGCACCAATCACGTCCAAGGGATACATCGGAACTTTCTTATACGCATTGTTTTGCAGTGCAAGCAGCCCCACTTGAGGACCATTGCCGTGCGTGACAACAAGTTCATTACCAGCATAAGCCTTGGCAATCTGTCTGCAGGCCAGGGATACGTTTTCACGCTGGTTTTCGCAGAGCATCGGTTCGCCGCGCTTTAAAAGGGCGTTGCCGCCAAGTGCGATGACAAGACGCATGATTCATGTCCTTCTTCAGAAATGTTGGGTGTCAAAGGGCAACTTTGCCCTCTCTCAAACTCCATGAGGGGGCGAACCAGCCCATGAGCTTGCTGGCCCGGCCTGTTTGATGAGTCCCCGCAGAGAAAATCGAAACTCTGCGGCAACTCTCACCTCAATCGAATCAGTTGACGCCAACGACGGCGGCCAGGAGCGCCATGCGCAGGGCTACCGAGAAGCCGATGGCACGGAAATAAAGTTGATGTTCAGTATTGTCGATACCGAAATCAAATTCCCCAGGATTGCGCGGCAGAGAGTGGTGAACACCGACAGTCTTGCCAGTCTTTGCCTTGATATTGCGAAGCATTTCAAGCGAAACGTAGTAGTTCGCCATCTTCTTTTCGAAATCCGCACGGTTCGGG
>DXSO01000107.1:0-3638 GCA_019410445.1 Sutterella sp. | reverse complement strand
GTTCGGGTCATCCTTTTTCACCGAACAGCCCGGCAGATAAATGAGATCTACGTTTTTTTCCGCATAGAGCTCTTCGTTCTGCTTCATCGTGAGATCAAAATGCTCTTCGAAATTTGCATTCATCTTGATGAGTTTCTGGCGAACCACTTCAGGCGTACGCAGCTCACTTGTCCCTGTATAGATGATCTTTGCCCCCATGGCTGCCAGCGCCAGTGCGAAGGACTGTCCTGAACGGGCACGAGAAAGATCCGGTGTAGCGATAGCAACGGTCACCTTAGAAAGATCACCAAACGCGCGCCAGCAGGTGTAGGAATCGAGGAGCCCCTGGGTTGGGTGCGTCACATGACCATATCCACCCGAGATAACCGGCGAGCAGTGACCTTCAATTTCCTTCAGTGCACCGAGCGCTTCCTTGTCGTCAGGATGCCGCATGACGATCACATCCGCATATTCGCTCGTAACGCGCAGACTGTCGGCAAGCGACTCGTTCTTGGCGACCGACGAATTATGCGTCGGATCCGCCTCCGTAATCACAGAGCCGCCAAGCCGATGCATTGCGTTTTCATGTGAACAGCGAGTACGGGTAGAAGGCTGGGAAAAAAGCGTATAGAGCACTTTGCCCTTCAAAAGATCCGTACCGGTTCGCATGAACGGTTCAAGCATCTTTGCCGCTTGAAAAAGCGAGTGGATTTCATTGCGGGAAAAGTCATCAAGGAATGTGATGTTGCGCCCGCGCATGTGGGTATTTTCGAGCGCTTCACGAATATCAAGATGCTTAAAGTTCTGGTCGAGAGCCATGATAAATAGTTCCTTTCTTGAATGTTTAATAACCATTCCGCTGCAGGTGCAATTCGCGAGCGGAACCGTTCCAAGGTGAGCGACCTCGCAGTTGGCGAGAGCCGCACACAAGGAGCGGATGACGAAATGAGCGTTTAATCGTCAGATCTCAACGTCGCGATTACAGTCTTTGGAATAGATGTAGGAGAACGGGCCTCGCCCGATGCCATAGGCTGCCTGCACGGAGAAAGCTCCCATCCAGAGGAAGTCTTCCTTCTTTGTGAGGTACCACGTGTCGTCAAGCAGATAAGTGCCTTCTCCCTCATAGATGTAGGCGCCATGCTCCTGAACATGTGTCTCACAGATGTTGTGCGAAGCACCCGGGTCGAAAGAGAGAATGTGCATATTCATGTCAAAGGCTTCATTCACCGGCAGGAAATCCTTGACATGGACATTGGCCATTTCGTCGTAATCACGGAAGGCAATTTCATTGATATTCCCGAAGACTGTCCAAGGCTCAAGCCCTTGCGGGTGCGGGATATAACGCTGCTTATAGAGCAGAATGCGGCCGACCTTGCCATTTACATTACGCCAGCCGATACCTTTTCCCGCAGGGGCATAGCAGTAGCCGCCCTGTGTCAGGTTCTTTTTTTCCCCGGCCACATCCGCTTCCAGCTCGATTTCCCCGTCAAGCACATAAAGGAAGGACTCTTCATGCGGCAGAGTCGCGTAGGGATACTCCGTCCGGGCATCAGGTCCAAGCGTACCGATGAGCTGCACAAAGCCTGCTCCGATCTTAGGCGAGCAGAGAATCGTCATCTTGGCGTCAACAATCCCGGGAATCGTGTTAATAACACGTCCCTGAGGCGTAATGATGGCAAAGTCGCTTTTGACGACTGAACGATTCGAGAGTAAATCCTGCGGATAACCAGACATTTAAAATCTCCTTCAACGCACTGACATTTAGGTTTTGACTTTCCATCTACAGAGGCAAAATTTCACCTGCCTTCAAGGAAAATTCATGACGGAATTAATTTTCCGTTATTAAGTAATATAGTCATTTAAAGACATTTATCTATAGCTCGTCGCGTCAATTTATTATCATTACGTGCCACGGCATTTACAACAGATAAATAATAAAAATGATATATTTCATATAATTAAAGAAATCCAATATTTGTCACATCCAGCAATCAACACAATGTCGTGTCGTCTCAAATCAAATAATGACAAATAGACCGTCTTTGCACGCCAAGGAATACTTATATGAATACATAATGGCAAAAGCCGTATCGAGGCAATCGACACGGCTTTTAATGCGCGTTAATTATTGGATATTAAATTCACCTTACGCTGTCCCTAAAGTCATCGGCGTGCAATACAAAGATAGATAGCGGCAGCAAGAATTCCACCAATGAAAAATGTAAAGTTCGCCCATCCCGTCCCATTATCCAAAAGCATGACCAAGATACTGGCCGCTCCGGCAGGAAGCAGTGCACCGACGGCCTGCCAATTGACGCCGTGTCGGTACCAATAAAGACTGGTGCTAGATGTGCTGTAAAGATCCGCAACACTTATCTTGCCTCGTTTAACAAGGTAATAGTCGACGATCAAAATGCCGTACACCGGCCCAATCAGTGCAGCCAGAAGATCGACCGTGAGGTGAATAACCTCCGGAGAACTGAACAGATTCCAAGGCAGAATCAGTACGGAGACAATTGAGGCCAGCATGCCTCCTTTGCGCCAGGAGATGTATTTTGGAAAAATATTGGAGATATCAAAAGCTGCCGAAACAAAATTCGCCACGATATTGACGCCGACAGTTGCCACAAGCATCGTGAGTCCCAAAAGGAGAACGGCGGCTTTGTTGTCGAGTCTGCCCATGACAGCGATAGGATCGACAATCAACTCTCCGAAAACAGCACGTGTTCCTGAGATCGTCACAACGGAGATCAAAGAGAAAAAAAGAAAATTGACAGGCAGTCCCCAAAAATTGCCCTTCTTCATGTCCGATATAGTCTTCGCATACCGTGAAAAATCACCAAAATTGAGTGTCGGACCTGCAAAATAGGAAACAACAAGCGCTGCTCCAAGCAACATCGTCCAAGCCGTTTGTGAAACACTCATCTCGGTTTCTGACAGCGTAAAGCTGATGTTCTCCCAACCCGCTCGGCCGACAATGAGAACCATGAGACCAAGCATCGCCAAATATACGATCGGCCCAGCCCAATCCATGAAACGGCGAATGGCCTCCATACGACATAAAAAAAGCGCCGTTTGCAGAAGCCACATCACGAGAAAACACCCCCATCCTAGAGGTGACAACCCAAAATAACTGCTCTCATGGTATGAAATAAGACTGGGAAATTCATAAAGCACCACCACCATGAGAGCGGCGCTCGCAAGATAGGTTTGAATACCGTACCAAACAATGGCAATGATGCCGCGAATGAGGGCCGGAATATTGGAGCCGAAAACGCCGTAGGTCATTCTGGAGATGACTGGAAACGGAATGGCAAACTTCTGACTCGGCACACCGATGATGTTGGCGAGCACCAAAATAATCAAGATGCCGGCAATCAGCGAGATAAAAACCTGCCATCCGGCAAGGCCGAGCGAAAAGAGCGTGACAGCGAAGATATACCCGCCCGCACTGTGCACATCTGACATCCAGAAAGCGAAGATGTTGTACCAACTCCAGGTTTGTTGGGAGGGAATGAGATCCTTATTGGCAAGGATGCTTTGAGGGATGTCTGCAGCCATATCAATTTTGTCTTTCATCTTATTTCTCGCCCTTCGAGACGCTTCTCCATTCCTCCTCTATTTTCAAAAGACAAGTCATTTAGGTCATTGGCTACCGA
>DXSO01000106.1 GCA_019410445.1 Sutterella sp. | reverse complement strand
AGAGGAATCATAATCCTTGTGTCCGCGGTTCGAATCCGTGATGCGCCACCAAATTCTTTGCAGCGTTGAAGAGACGATGCAAAACAAAAAGCCGCAATCCCTGCAATAATACGGGTTTGCGGCTTTTTTGTTTTGTCGCGCAAAAAAGACAGGGAGACTCAGATGGCGGATCACGAAATAGTGTCCACACAATTGCCTGATCATGATGTGTCAGGGGTTTTAGCCGCGGTAGCTGACGTGATTGACTCTCGAAAAAATGGGGATCCGCAGCACAGTTATGTGGCTAAACTCTTCTCTAAGGCTCCGGATGGTGTTCTGAAGAAGATCGGAGAAGAAGCCGTTGAATGCGTGATGGCGGCAAAGGATGAAAACAAAAAAGACATTATTTACGAAACCGCGGATCTGTGGTTTCATAGTCTTGTTATGTTGTCGCAGTACGGATTGCGGCCCGAACATGTTCTGGCTGAATTGGAACGACGCGAGGGGTTGAGTGGTCTTGAGGAAAAACGCCGCCGCTCGATTGCGTCGAAGTAAGAGGTGAAAAATGGATTGTATTTTCTGCAAAATCGCGCACCGCGAAATTCCAACGCCGCTTCTTTATGAAGATGACGAGATTGTCGCGTTTAACGACATTAACCCGAAGGCTCCGGTGCATTTCTTGATCATTCCGAAAAAGCACATCGTCTCTCTGGCTGAGGCTGGTACCGAAGATGCCGAACTTCTGGGTAAAATGATCAACCTCGTTCCTGTTCTTGCAAAAAAAATGAACTGTGAGGGAGGGTTCAGAACCGTGATTAACACGGGACGTGATGGCGGCCAAGAGGTTCCTCATCTTCACATCCATGTGTTAGGCGGTCCCCAGCCGTGGAAGTAATTGCTGCTTTCGGGCAAAATCTCTGCATTGCATTTCCGTAGAACCAAAACCACTAGGAGTTGATCAAAATGGGTTCTCTTTCGATTTGGCACTGGCTCATCGTTCTCGTCATTGTTGTGTTGGTGTTCGGCACCGGCAAGCTGAAGA
Source organism: Sutterella sp. (assembly GCA_019410445.1). Taxonomy (GTDB): domain Bacteria; phylum Pseudomonadota; class Gammaproteobacteria; order Burkholderiales; family Burkholderiaceae_F; genus Duodenibacillus. The sequence continues at coordinate 5,219 of DXSO01000106.1, read as the reverse complement.
ATATGGGCAAGGATCTGGGCGGCGCCATCAAAGGCTTTAAGGAAGGCATGAAGGAAGGTGATGCCGATCCTAAGGCTTCAGCTGAAGCTCCCAAGCAGGTAGCGACCGAAAAGTCCGCCGAAACGATCGATGTGAAGGCCACGGAAAAGAAAGAAGCCTAATGGCTTGCTTTCACCGGCTGCGGTTTGCAGTCGGTGTTTTCTGAAACGACTCTGAGTTGGTTAAGTGTGCCGACGCCGGTGACCCCGGCATCGGGCTTGCCAACGGTCCTTTTTAGCCTGTATCCGGCGGCGACGTTCGTGCGCCGGATGGTCTCTTTTCGGAAACGACATAATGTTTGATTTCGGATTTTCCGAGTTGATTGTCATCGGCGCGGTTGCACTTGTTGTACTTGGACCGGAGCGCTTACCGATGGTCGCTCGCACGGCTGGCGAATGGCTTGGCAAGGCGCAGCGCCTCGTACAGCAGGTTAAAAGCGATATTGAGCGTGAAGCTGAGCTCTCGGAGCTAAAAAAGATTCAGCAGGAGGCTCAGAGCGTTGCGGACGATCTCAACAAGACTGTCAAGGGCCAGGTCGATCAGATCAATACCGAAATCAAAGACCTTGAGAACTCTGTCAACTCGGTAAGCGATGAATTGTCGGCCAGTTTTGACAAGGTTGCTAAGGAAGGCTTTGACGGCAAGGCCTCGACGACGGCCGATGTTGATGATGCCGGCAGTGTTGCTTCGGAATCAAAAGCAACGACGGTATCTTCGGATGACAGTGCTGTGGACGACTTCTATGGTTGGTACGGCAACCAGGAAAGCTACGTCGACGAAGACGACAACAGTAAGGTCTTTGAGAAGCGCTATAAGTCTGGTCCGTCCATTGACGATCTTGCTGAACAGATTGAGCGTCTGAAAGCTGAGCTCGGTGACAGGTCGCCCCAGCTCGGCGGCAACAACAGACGCTATGCCATGCGTGCACGTTCCAATCGCGTGCGCATTTATCGCTGACGGATATTCATAAAAGATGGCTCAGGAACCTCAACGCATCGAAGGCCCCGAAGACCCTGCCAACGAGCAGCCATTGGTCTCGCATCTCATTGAATTGCGCAACCGTACGGTACGCGCAGCTTTGGCGGTGCTGATCATTTTTGCCTGCTTGTCACCCTTCATGAAACAGATTTTCGACTTCTTGTCGCAGCCGCTGATGGTGGCTCTGCCGCAAGGGGTCAAACTGTTGGCAACAGGGGTGGTGGCTCCGTTTATGGTGCCGCTGAAAGTTACGCTTTTTGTAGCTTTTGTGATTGCTTTGCCCATCGTGCTTTATCAGATGTGGGCTTATATAGCTCCGGCGCTCTATCGCAATGAGAAAAGACTGATTCTGCCGGTCATTATTTCGGGCGTCAGCATGTTTGGCGTGGGCATGGCCTACTGCTACTTCATTGTCTTCGGCATGGTCTTTAAGTTCATTGCCGGTTTTTCTCCTGAATCGGTGAATTTTGCGCCTGATATTGACAGCTATTTCAGTTTCGTGTTGCGCATGTTTTTTGCCTTCGGAGTGACTTTTGAAGTACCGATTCTTGTGATTGTGCTCAATCGGTTGGGATTGGCCGATGTCAAAAAGCTTGTGCAGGTGCGTCCTTATGTGATTGTGGGAGCTTTTGTGATTGCTGCTATCTTCACGCCGCCGGATGTGCTTTCTCAGCTCTTGCTTGCCTTGCCGTTGGTTATTCTCTATGAAGCAGGCGTCATTTGTGTTCGACTTTTCGGCAAAAAGATCGAAAACGAAGACAGCGAGCAGCAGGAACAAGGAACGTAATCACGGTTACGATAAAAGTTGCGAGTGATCGCAGTTCAAACCCCGGCCAAAATGGTCGGGGTTTTTTGATTATGAGCGTCCAGCTTGATGATTCTCCGTTGCAGCATCTTTGATTGGTTATTCGATGGGATGAGCGGGACGGAGCGCAAAGGTGACAAATACAACGGTAGCGATCGCCATTGACAGTGTTAGACCAAACCAATGCAGCGCTGGTGTTGATGAGAAGGCAAGCAGCCCAAAGGCGCACAAGGTGCTGACTGCGGCTAGAAATACGGAATTGTGTGCGGCTAGAGAATTCGTTTCACTGTAAAGAACGATGGCATAGTCCAGACCAAGCCCGATGACCAAAACGAGAGGTAAGACGGTAAATAATGAAAATGGGATGTCGATTAGTCCACACATGCCCAGAGTCAATGCGATGGATAGCAGTGAGGGAAGACAAAAGTGCAGAAACTGCTTGCGTATGCTCACTGCAAGAATGAGGCTGATGATAATCAAGGCCGAAATGAGTGCAAAGAAAACATTATTTCGATATTGGGCTAGGTTATCTGCAATCTCGGCCGTTGTGTTGACAAAACGAACTCCTTTTATTGAATCAGCGATGTTTTTCAGATGCGGCAATGATTCGGCGCTGACGCCGGCAAGCGGTATCAGAAGGGCAGTGTCCGAGAGCCAGAATCGGTTTAAAGAGTCAATGGACAAGGATTGGAAGGTTGAAAGAGTCAGCGGTTGGTGGCTAACTGTGGAAGGTGAAGGTAACGCCATTCCGAGATTTTGACTTGTCAGTTGCAGCGCTCGAGCGAAAGCATGAGTCGACAAAGCGTTTGCTTCTCGTTGCTCTTGTTGCGAGGGAAGGAAGACCGTCGGGTCAATGGAGGGACTGATGATGCCTTTTTCCGCAAGTGCTTCAAGTTTGTTGTGCAGTGTTTTCGCAGTTTGCAGGACGGTTTCGGTATCCGGAGCACTGACGACGAAGACTTGTCCCGGACTCATTGGTGAGAGTTCTTTGGCGATGAACTGCATGTCGTCTAAGAGAGAAGGAGGAACTCGATTGAGTAGAGAAAGTTCATTTTGAGTTTTCAGTTGCAGGCAACCGATGCAGGAAACAAAAAGTACAAACGCGATAAAAAGTGTCTTAGTTCGCCCTTCAAGATATGGCAATCTGGAAAGAAGTAGGGCAAAGCGTTGGGCTGGTTTTGAAAATATGCCGGGCTTTAACAAGCGACTGGCGACAAAAACCACATTCAGATAAGCGGCTAATAACCCGGTAATGCAGAAAACGGCCATCTGTTGCAGCCCAGGCATGGGAGAGATGATCATGACGAGATAACTGATGCTCGTCGTGATGAACGAAAGTGTCAGAGGTTTGAAAAGTTTTGCGCGTGCTTCAATTCCTGAAAGTCCTGTTGAGACAGCACAAAGCAAGTGAAAGACGTAATCGACGCAAATTCCCAAAAGGGTGGCACCGAATACGATGGTGAGAACATGTACTTCACCGAAGATGGCGATGACGGCCGAGCAGGCAAATAAAACACTGACCGCAAGGACGCTCAGCGTAATGAACAATGGGGTGAGACTGGCAAAGAAAACAGCAACCAGCAGGACGATGGCGACGACTGAAATAGTTCCGATAAAACTTGACTCGGAAGCTGCGTTTGCGGCTGCGTCTTCGCTGATGAGCGGAACTCCCGCCGCATGAATTTGGGCAGAAGGGTAGACCTGAAGGACAGTTTTACGAGCCTGGTTGAGAGCTTTGGTAACAGGCATTGAGCCGGCAGCGCTCATTGCTTGATGACTACGGGCGGTCAATACGCAATAGTGCACGCCGTTGATATCTTTGCGCAAACTGACGCAGGGGCCGGTGAATCGCAGACGGGAGGAGTCGGCCTGTTGGCGAAGGATGTTTTCAAACGTGCCGAGAGGATCGTCTTGAAAAGGAAGTAGAGAGACTGATAACGGCTGATAAAGCAAAGATAGGGAGCGTCGCAGCAGCTGAGCATCCGTTGCTGTTGTTAAAAAAGTTTTGTCGCTGTCTGTGAGCAGTATGTTTCGATAGGGGGCAAGCGCTTTCGCTAGAGACGTAGGATCAAAAGCTTCAGCTGGACTCGTGATTTTTAAACCGTTATTTTGAGATGAGGTTGAAAAGAGGTTGGCTGCATCGGCTGCCAACTCCAGAGTCGGCATTCCGATGAGAACCCAAATGTCGCGGGAAGTTTCTGTACTGTGCGCCAGAATTTTTTCTGCTGATGCAGTCTCTTCTGAAGCAGGAAGCAGAGCACGGATATCCGTGTGAATGCAAGCGGGGTTAAAACGAAAGGCACCGATGCCAATGACGATGCAAAAAACGATCGCCCAAAGGCGCGGAATGATTCTGTACACGGGCCTACCTCACCTGTTGTAAAAGCACAGAGTCGTTTTCAGAAACGCTAGCAGGGCTTGTGGCATTGTCAAACTCAATGCGGGTGATGGAGTTGTTTTTTTGAGTGATGGTTGTGCGAATCAGTGCGGTGGTGTTGGCCTCAAATGCAATTTCTGAAAGGTATTCGCTCAAAGTGCCTGGTTTGGGAGAAATGATGACGGAATAAGAGTTTTTCTGGTATCGACAAGAGACAAAAAACGATTGCTGGAGTGATTTGATCAAATCTGTGCGAGAAAGTGACAATAGTTCTGAAATTGCACCAGCGTCTCGGATGTCTCTGACTGTTTGTTTGCCGTGTTCATCAGTGGTGAGAACGTGATTTTTGCCAAAAACACGAATTTCTCGTAGGGGAGAGATTGTTTCCCAGATTAAGCCCTGATCCGGCACGGCGACAACACGTCCTTTTCCGATTAGAGGCTGCTTTAGTCCGGGCAGGAATTTTTGCATGGAAAAATTTGCTGAAAACGAGTGATCAGGCAACAAAATCGCAGAAAAGTCGCGCAGACAAAGATCTTGAGTGGATTGTGCGTACGTGTTGACTGTAAAGAACGAGAGGGCGGAGAAAATTAAGTGGCGCAGGAACATGAGGAAACTTGCGTCAGACAAGTGACTGACCAAAATAGGGATGAGACGCCTGCATTGTAGCTTGAGGGAAAAAGAAAACCCGCAGCATCTTTCGATGCTACGGGTTCGGAATATGGTGGGAGCGCAGAGACTCGAACTCTGGACCGACGGATTAAGAGTCCGCTGCTCTACCAACTGAGCTACGCTCCCTTTCGGTTATCGTTTTTGGTGGGTCGTGCGAGATTCGAACTCACGACCAACGGATTAAAAGTCCGCTGCTCTACCGACTGAGCTAACGACCCCCGTTTTTAAGGCGGTCTGCCTAAGTCCTTAGAGGAACGACGATCAACCGAGAACCGAATTATGAAGAATCAAAATGCGCATGTCAAGTCAAAGAGAAGAAATTTTTTTGATTTTTAGAGGATCATAGAA
>DXSO01000105.1 GCA_019410445.1 Sutterella sp. | reverse complement strand
GTGCTTTAGCGGTGCGGATGTGGCTATTTGACAGTTGTTGCCAAAAAGACGCAAAGGCAGTCATGAAAGAGTTTCAGCTTTACAAGAAGGGGGGGGGGGAATAAACTGCCCCGGGGCTGCAGATTCTGCAGTTGTAAAGGAGTTATGAAATGAATCGAACTTTTAAAGTGGTTTTCAATAAAGCTCGAGGGGCGCTGACTGTTGTCAACGAAATTACGAGCAGCGTGCAGAAGGCAAGTACCAAAAGTGTCGTGGCTGCCGCGGTTGCTATGGTGCTGACTGCTCCGGCAATGGCTGTAGAGCATTCCTATGAACAGAGTTCCAATAATACTGGTTATGACAGTACGGCTGAAGCAAAAGTGTTTGCTGAAGGCGATACGCTGAAGATGACGATTACTGGTACGGACAATACTCGTGCCTATGGCCTTTTGGCTACTGGCGAAGGTGCCGTGTATACCAACAAGGGGACAATCGAAACCAATCTTGCTACGGAAAATGCAACACCTGCGTATCGTGTCAAGGCCATGATGGCTGACAATGGCGGCAAGGCTGTCAATGAAGGCACTATCAATGTGACTAATGCTTACGGCATGACGGTCGGCTCTACCGGCAAGAATACGCTTGTCAACAGTGGCGCGATCAACGTCGAAGGCGGTGTGGGTATGGAAGTTGCGCCGACCGGTATCGCTGGATCGGGTACTACTCCGGGTGCCAATGCGACAGCGACCAACGAGGCTGACGGTACGATTTCAGTCACGAACGGCGTTGGTGTTTTGATGAGTGGTAACACTGGGGTCTTTACCAACCGTGGCACCATCAATGCTCAGGACCAGACGGCTGTTATGGTCTATGAGGAAAATGAAACCTCAGTTGCAACGGGTAACAGTGTAACGCTTGCCAGTGGATCAACGACGAACGGTAAGATTCTTGTTCAAGGCTATACATGGTCGGTTGAGGAAAACGGCGAAAAGGTGACCAAAGTCAACCAGATTGAGAGTACCTCAATTACGATTGAAGATGGTGCCACCTTTAACGGAAGTATCTCCGTTAGAAATGCCACCGGAACCGTGGTTAATGCCAGCGCAGATTTCAAAAATCAGTCTGGCTCTAATGGTTCAGCCATTTTCTTTAACGATTCGACGGGTAAACTGGATCTGAGCGGTAGCGTATTTGACGGCAACGTGGCCGGTCAGATTGGCGATAGCAAAAAGGCAACAGGTGCTGGTGGCGCCATTTACTCCTATGCCGATACCTTTACGCAGACGGGTGGCGAGTATAAGAACAATAAGGCAGTTTCGACTGGTTACAATGGAAATTCAAGCGGCGTGTGCCAAGATGGAGCCATGGGTGGTGCGTTGCTTATCAAGGGGAACTCTATTGTTCTGACGGACGTAGGTTTTACTAATAACTCCGCAGTTGCCAACAAGACCGACAACACGCAGGGTGGAGCTGCTTACGGTGGTGCAATCGTTGTTGACTATTCCACCGGAAACGGTGACGGTACAGGTTTGAATAGAGATGCGGATCTGACCATCAAGATCACGCAGGACATGACCTACGCGGGTAATACGGTTTCCTCTGACAGTACGGCGGAATCCTTTGATACCTTTGGCTACCATGTTCCGACAGCCCAGGCGGGCGGTTTTCTGTTCCTTGACCGCGGTTCGGTTGCTGCATTTGATATTGCGGACGGCGCAACGTTGACAATTGGCCAAAGCAACACTCAGATCAATGAGGATGATGACAGTATCGCCTCAAGCATCCCCAATCAGGTAGACAAGGACCCGGTCAACGGCGGCAAACATGCGCAAATCACGAAGACCGGTGCTGGTACCCTGGTGATCAACGGTACCCTCAATAAGTACTATGGCGACTTGGTTGTTGGTGCCGGCCGCATGGAGGTCAACTCGCAGTGGGACATTAAGAATGTGATCACAGTTGAAGGCGGTACGTTGGCCTTGTCTGACTTTAGCTTTGACGATAGTGCTCATGCTGAGGATGCCCAAGTTAATCTTGGCAAGATCACCATTAAGGGCGGTGGCCTTGAAGTCGCTTCTGGTCAGGTGTTTAAAAAGGCGGCCGCTACGGACTCGGGCATGAGTACTGAGGCTGGAGAGTTTGCATACAGCAAGGACAAGATCGAAATTGTCTCGGGCGGTTCTCTTGTTTTGAACGATGCTCAGTATGTTCTTGACTACGCGAACGACGCACAGACTGCGTTGAACGAAGTCAATGAGGGGGCCAAGCTCATTATGCTTGGGCAGATTGTTGACAAGGAAGGTAATGTAGAAACTGATCTCGGACTGAACGATGTTGCGAATGTCTCCGGTGATACGATTCTTGCCGGCACTACGGTTTCGACCGGAGACACTGACCTTACTATCGGTACTGACGGAAACCGTACTGAAAGCCTTGGCGTTGCTTCGATTAATTTGGGAACTGCCAACGGCGTGACTGTTACTGGCCAGGGCAAGGAACTGACTCTTGTCGGTACTGGTGCTGACGACGCCTTAATCACCTCAACTGGTGAAGAGGATCTGGAAGTAGCTGTTCAGTCTCAGGGTACACTCAACCTTGGCACGAAGGCAGTCTCTAACGGCGGCGTCCTTAATGCAACGGTGAATGTTGCTGAGTCCTCCACGGTCAACGCGGTGGGAGCGAGTACCTATACCGTTGATGGAATTGATCTTCAGGCCGAAACTTCCGCACTGAACGTCACTGAAGGTTCTACGCTTGAGCTGGAGAAACTTACCGGCTTGGGTGTTGCTAATGTCGGCAATGCTGAATCCGCAGCTGAGTTGTCGATTCAGTCAATTGAAGGCTTTAAGGGCATTATTTTTGCAGATCCTGATTGGGCTGCTGATGCTTCGCTCAATACTGTGGATCGCGCTTCGCACGTGGATGTCGGTGAAGTTGGTACTACTGGCTTGACTGCCGGACTTGTTGCTGGTCGCAATTCCGTCATCAGTGTTGGTGCTGCTGGTGCCGTGGCCGATGCGGCTTTTGGTTGTATTGCTGAGGCAAACGGTTTGAGCTGGGGTAAGGACGGTGTGACGGCTATGGTTTACCTTGATGCGCCGATTTCCATTGATACTGCGACAGGTTCACAGGGTGCCATTGTGGTGGACGGTAGTCTTACTTCAATTGCAGGTGTCTCTGTGGGAGACGTTTCCGTTGCGTCCAAGGGTATGCTCATCGTCAACCAGGCTAATGCTAAGGATGGTGCGTATATCACTGGTGAAGTGACCTTCAATGAAGGCAGCTATCTCGGCATCGTCAATGCGGCCGAAGGTACATTTATTCTCGCTGATAGCGAAAATCTCACCGGTACCGTTGTAACCGACAACCCGTTCATCTCCGGTTCACTCAATGCAGGAACGGTGACCAATAAGCTCGACACCGAAAACGGTCTGAAGTCGATCGCTTCTCTCGGCCTGCAGGCAGTTACCCGTCGTGCCGACAGCGTGTTGGCTGCGACCATTGCGGATCGTACTTCTTTTGGTCAGGAACTCAAGCCGGGTATGAACCTCTGGGTTGATGTGGCTGGCGAAAACTACAAGATGGACGCTATGGATCACGGTGCCGAATTCGAAGCTGATATGGGATACGGAACCTTCGGCGGAGATGTGGCCATCGGTCAGTTCACTGTGGGCGGCGCCCTGCAGTACGGTACGGGTTCGCTGCGTAGCTCCGTGTCGGGCATCAAGAACGACATCGACAACTACGCCGTGTCGCTCTACGGCACCTACAGCGTGACCGACGCCTTCAAGCTCGGTGCGGAACTTGCCTACGTCTGGGGTGAAAATGACATCACCTCCGACCAGACCGCTCTGAACCAGAGCGTGGACACGGAAATGTACTCGGCCGGCATCCGCGCCATGTATGAACTTAAGGCAGGTGACTTTAGCTTCGTGCCGAGCATTGGTCTGCGCGTGTCGCAACTGTCGACTGACGCAATGAAGGTCGGCACGGTTCGCATCGAAGATCAGGACCAGACGCTCGTACAGATCCCGATTGCCATGCGCATCTCCGCGGGTGACTTCGCCACGCAGAGCGGATGGATGCTCTCGCCGAGCTTCAAGATCGCCTATGTTCCGACCTTTGGCGACAAGGAAATCGACGTGATCGGTTCCGAAGCCGACGTTATTGACACGAACCCGGTTCAGATGGACTTCGGTCTGTTTGCTGGTCGCGACAATCTCCTGCTCAGCGCTGCATTCTCCATGGGCGCCGGCAAGGAAGGTTCGTCGTCAGTCGGCGGCAAGATCGGTCTGAAGTACGCTTTCTAATCGACTGATTTTTAGGTCGTTACAAAAAGCCCCAAGCTCTGATGAGTTTTGGGGCTTTCTCGTATCGGTTGCGTGAATGAGTTAACTGATGTGGCGTAGCGAAAGGGGATCCTAAAGCGATGATACTGATAGGAAAGAGATGGGACAGTGTTGTGCAGATAGATCGAAGTTCGCCATGTCCTCGTCAAGCAACTTATTAAAGACTTTCTTGGTCGTTCGCTCAATACCGAAAGTCCATTGAGCACTGTCCGTTAGATTGAGGCAGGAGTCAGCGAGGTGTTAAGGCTGATTAAAAGAAAAAGCATTCAGTCCAGAGTCAGACTGAATGCAACCCAAATGAAGGAGAATGAGCTGACGACTCGAGACGAGTGAGAGGAGAAATCACCCGTGCCCGAGTCGTTCAGTTTTTTTACTTCAGAGCGTTCAGAGCAGAACCAGCCTTGAACCAAGCGATCTGCTTGTCGTTGTAGCTGTGCTTGGCCTCGAAACGTTCCTTGGAGCCGTCGGCGTGCGTGAGTTCGACGGTGACGTTCTTGCCCGGAGCAAGTTCGGCAAGGCCCAGAACCGAGACGCGATCCTTTTCCTTGATTTTGTCGTAGTCGGCCGGGTTGACGAACGTGATTGCGAGGATGCCCTGCTTCTTGAGGTTGGACTCATGGATACGAGCCAGGCTCTTGGTGAGCACCACGCGAACGCCGAGATAACGCGGTTCCATGGCGGCGTGTTCGCGGCTGGAGCCTTCGCCGTAGTTGTCGTCGCCGATGATCACGCTGTCAATGTTGTGATTCTTGTAGTAACGGGCAACCTTGGCGGGCGTGTCGTACGTGCCCGTTTCGTAGTTGAGCGTCTTGCCCACTGAATCGGTAAAGCCGTTGACTGCGCGTTCAAGCAGGTTGTCCGAGATGCGGTCGATGTTGCCGCGATAAGCAAGCCACTTGCCCCCCGGACTGATATGGTCGGTCGTGCACTTGCCCTTGGCCTTGATGAGGATGGGCAGTTCTTTGAAATCCTTGCCGTCCCAAGCCTTGAAGGGTTCAAGCAGCTTGATGCGCTGGGCGTTGGGGCTGACCTTGATTTCAATCTTGGCAAAATCGGGGCGTACGCAGTCCGTGATGTCGGTTACGAAACCCTTGACCGGCAGTTCGGTTCCTTCGGGAGCCTTGAGTTTGACCGTCGTGCCCTTGGCGGTCGAGTAGGCGCCTTGGAGCGGATTGAACGTGAGGTCGCCCTGGATTGCCATGGCCATCACGATTTCAGGAGAAGCAAGGAAGGCGTGCGTCTGCGAGCTGCCGTCGTTGCGACCCTTGAAGTTGCGGTTGAAGGACTCGATGATGGAGTTCTTCTGATCCTTGTTGCCGATCGTACGCTTCCACTGACCGATGCAGGGACCGCAGCCGGCGGCAAGAACCGTGGCGTTGAGTTTTTCAAAGACGTCGAGAATGCCGTCGCGTTCAAGCGTTTTGTAGATGCGCATCGAACCCGGAACAATCATCAGGGGAGTCTTCACCTTGATGCCGTTGTCAAGAGCCTGCTTGGCAATCGAAGCGGCGCGCGTGAAGTCTTCGTAGGAAGAGTTCGTGCAGGAGCCGATCAGAGCGACTTCAAGAACCTGCGGATAGCCCTTCTGCTTGACGATGTCGGCGACCTTCGCAAGCGGCATGGCAGCGTCGGGAGAGTAGGGACCGTTGATGTGCGGTTCGAGTTCGGACAGATTGATTTCAATGACGAGGTCGTAGTACTTGGCGGGATTTGCAAGCACTTCCTTGTCGGCGTGCAGATCGGCCGAAACCTTCTTGGCCATGTCGGCCACAGCTTGACGACCGGTGGCGGCAAGATAGCGAACCATCGAGTCGTCAAACGGGAAGACGGAGGTCGTGGCGCCGACTTCCGCACCCATGTTGCAGATCGTAGCCTTGCCCGTGCAGGAAAGCTGTTCGCAGCCTTCGCCGAA
>DXSO01000104.1 GCA_019410445.1 Sutterella sp. | reverse complement strand
GTCTTTGCCAACCGCGTCAACCGAGCAGAACACTCTCGCACCTGCGTCACACTTCCCGGAGCTGAGTCTAGATCAGAGCTATAAAGCGTCTGAATTGAGTCAATCACGACAAACTGCGGTTTAGACGCTGAAATCTCTGCTTCAATGCGCTCAAGTTCAATTTCACTCATCAAGCGCATGCCGGCAGGATCAAGGCCGATGCGCTGTGCACGCAGTGCAACTTGCGAGGCAGACTCTTCCCCTGAGACATAAAGCGCGGTCTTGCCCAAACGCACCATTCGCGCCAACACCTGAAGCAAAAGCGTGGACTTGCCAATTCCGGGATCGCCGCCAATCAACCCTACGCCACCCGGGACAAGTCCTCCGCCGGTAACTCGGTCAAATTCACCGATACCAGTCAAGATACGAGGGACCTCAGTGGCCTGCACTTCCGCTAAATCAACGACGCCCTCACCGTCTGCCAGCGAGGTTTGACGCCGAGATGCGGAAAATCGGGACTGCGATGCCGTGGGTTCTCGAAACTCGCGCATCGTATTCCACGACCCGCAATGCGGACATTTTCCCTGCCACTTGACAGTTGAACCGCCGCACTCGGAACAAACGTAATGAGTCCTCGCTTTTGCCATATCCGTTCAACCTCAGTCAGAGATCAGGTGAACGCGTTTTGCGACTCCGCTGAGCAGCTCGTAACCAATCGTCCCGCAGCGTTTGGCCAGATCATTAACGCAGACATGTTCACCCCACAATTCAACACTGCTGCCCACGTGTACATCCGGCACATCCGTCACATCAATGGTCAGCATATCCATCGATACGGCACCGGCTATTGGAGCAATTCGACCATTAACCCACGTCGGCGCCCCATCAGGCATTGCCCGAGGGTAGCCGTCGGCATAACCGCATGCCACAACGGCAATGCGCGTACAGCGCTTAGCGCTCCAACGACTTCCATAGCCCACGAATTCCCCGGGCGCAACATCCCGTAGCGCAATAATGTTGGCTCTGAGCGTCATGGCCGGCTTCAAACCAAGTGACTCCGAAGACACAGACGCATCCGGGCTGACTCCATAAAGAACAATTCCTCCTCGTACACCAACGCCACCGACCTGAGGATGAAGCAGCGTTGCCGCGGAATTGGCCATACAACCTGCGTTGTGCCTCAAAAGAGGTTTCATTCGTTCGAGTTGTTCTGCAACAGCTGCGCATCCCTTTGCGTCAAAAGGCTGTTCTGCATTGGCAAAGTGAGTAACCAAATCAACAACCTCGACACCTTCAATCGCATTGATCTCTCGAATGACACCTTCGGCTTCTTCGGGCAAAAAGCCCAGTCGATTCATTCCGGAATTGATCTTTATGTGAACTTTGAGACTTTCGTGACGCCCCGCTTTGAGCAAATCAATTTGCCAACGCGAATGCACGACCGGCTCAACTCCGATTTCCTCCAGCTGAGCAACTTCGTCAGCATCGAAAAAGCCCTCGAGCATCAGAATGCGCTTATTCCATCCTGCTGCTCTGGCTCGTCGTGCTTCGCTTACTTCAATTAAAGCAAGTCCATCGGCCTGAGCAAATCCACGAACTGCATTTTCAAGCCCGTGTCCGTAGGCATTTGCCTTCACCACAGCCCAAAGCGTACGCCCTTGCGCAGCTTGCCGCAGACGGTCGATGTTGTGCTGCATGGCCTTGAGGTGAATCAATGCGGAAATTGGTCTGGACATTTGCTTCTCGATGTATTTTTATTGGGACCTGTCAATCTTGAATGTGCCGAACAATACAACGACACCAAAGGGAGAATCCTACTCGAATACCCTGAAATCGGCACAATGCACGCTTGGAAATTTGCAAAGCTCATCTGCAAAACATCCCTGAAAATGGGAAGAAGAAAATTATTCTCCGTATCAAACGGTGTCGGGACGACATTTTCTGTCTCTCTGCTGATTGCTCAAGCTCAATGCTAAACTGCGAGCCACAATAAAGATCCTCGAGTGCTGTCCCAGAGCTTTTGGCATATGAAACCGCACTTGTTTTTTCAGAGTTTGATCACGAATACAGAAAATGAAGCGCGGGTTCTACAACATTCTTGCAGCTCAGTTTCTCTCCAGTCTTGCTGACAACGCACTGTTGATCGCCGCCATTGCGCTTCTTGCAAGCATCCAAGCACCTGACTGGATGACTCCTCTCCTGAAACTATTCTTCGTCCTCAGTTATGTAGGACTAGCCGCTTGGGTCGGTATTTTTGCTGATCTCATGCCAAAAGGACGAGTGATGTTCATCACCAACGCCATTAAGGTAGCGGGTTGCTTGTTGATGCTCTTCGGATCTCATCCTCTGCTCTCTTATGCCGTTGTCGGTATCGGTGCCGCGGCTTATTCGCCGGCCAAATACGGCATTCTCACGGAATTGCTTCCACCAGAAAAACTCGTCGTTGCCAACGGATGGATTGAAGGGCTCACCGTTGTTTCAATCATTCTGGGCGTCGTGCTTGGCGGCGTGCTGATCAAACCGGAAGTCGCTGCCTATATTCTGCAAACGCTGCAGCTGCCGAGCATTGGTCTGAATACGGATCCGGAAGCCGCACTTGTCGTTGTCGGATTCGTCTACGTGCTTGCCGCAGCCGTCAATCTGACCATTCCCGATACCGGCGTTCGTTATGCACGACCCAATTTCGAGCCGATCGCTTCGGTTAAAAACTTCATCCAGTCGTGTTCGCTGCTTTGGCATGACAAACTCGGACAAATCTCACTTTCCGTGACAACCCTGTTTTGGGGAGCCGGGGCCGTTTTGCAGTTTCTCGTTTTGAAGTGGGCCGAGCAGGCACTTGGGATGCACCTGTCTGACGGAGCCATTCTGCAGGCAGTCGTCTCCATTGGTATTGCTGTTGGTGCCGTTGGTGCCGCTATTTTCGTGCCGCTGAAAAAGTCTCTCATTGTGCTTCCAATGGGAGTGGCCATGGGTTTATTAGTCGGCTGCGCCAGTTTCTATGACCAGAGCGTGCTCACTGGGGCAGCACATTTCTTTGGTTTTGAGATTCGATATGCTGTTCTGGGGGCATGCGCAATTATGGTTGCCGTAGGCATATTGGCCGGATTTTTTGTCGTTCCCATGAATGCACTGCTTCAGCATCGCGGCCATGTTCTCATGAGTGCGGGGCGATCCATTGCCGTACAAAACTTCAATGAAAATCTTTCCATTCTGGTCATGCTCGGAGTCTATTCACTGTTGATTCACTGGGACTTCTCCGTGCAAGCGGCAATGATCATGTTCGGCGTTTTCGTTGCTGCCAGCATGCTCGCCGTAATCCTGCGTCATCGATTCAATCAGCAAAAGGCCGACAGCCTGCACCTGATCGGAGAAGATGTTCGTCACGAACATCGCATTGAACACTCCTGATCTCAATTGCATATCCATACACTGAAAAAGCCCGACCATCGCGTCGGGCTTTTTCGTTGTTCAAGTCATCTGTCCTTGACTGACGGCAACATACCTAAGTAGCAATTGCTGTTTTAATTCTGGAGTTCCATTTTTATGGACGCATCAATGTTTTGATCAATTTTGGTTCTCTCCTACTCTTTTGTGCCGCCGACGAACTCATGTTTTCACATGCATTCATCGGCGGCTTTTTTCTTCCCGACTGTGACCTCTTGTGCATCTCATCAACGATTCATATGCGAATTCCGGTTTGACTTCGGGCATGGATCCCTTTTGATTGTTGACAAACTACTTAAGCAAGCGCTCATGCTCTAATGGCGCCGCTCATCGGCCAGCCCCACCCAATTTCGGTTTCATCAGACTTCCCGATGTGTATTTTTTTCTTTCACAAACAAATCAAATCGAGGTGTTCCAAATGAAAAAAAATAGCCTCTCTAGCCATGCTTCTGGGCAGTGCATGCGTGATGACTTCGGCATTGGCCGCTGATCCCGCCAAAGTGATGGTTTTGTTGTCACCAGGTTTTGAAGAGGGCGAAACCGTCGAAATCCTCGATGTGCTGCGCCGTGGCGGCTTCAAGGTTGACTCGGTAAGCATTGCCGGCGAACATGTTGCTGGTGCACACAAGATCACAATCAAGGCCGACAGAGTTCTTACTCAAAATCTCAAGGATTATCAGGGTTACGACATGATCGTTCTCCCCGGCGGCTGGACTGGCGTGGACAACCTTGTCGCCGATCAGCGTGTTTTGGATCTCGTTCGTTATTATGACCAATCCGGCAAATGGGTCGCCGCTATGTGTGCCGCTCCCAACGTTTTGGCCAAAGCCGGTGTGATTCAAGGCAAAACCATCACAGCCTATCCCGGCAAAAAGACCGAACCGTTCTACACCGGAGCCAATTACGTGCGCGATACATTGGTAATTGACGGCAAAATGGTCACCAGTCGCGGTCCCGGCACCGCCCTACCGTTTGCCTTTGCTCTTGTTGATGTTCTCGGCGGCGACAGCGACTTTATCAAGGGGCGATTCTTGTACAACGAACTGAAACTCTGGCCGGACTGGCAAAAAGGTACCTATCCGGCCGAAGCTCAGGCTAAGACTAAGAAGTAATCATCTTTTTTCCAACTGAACCCAGTTCACGTCTGCCGCTGGCTACGCATACCCACATGTAGCCAGCGGCTTTTATTTCTGCGCTCTTTAGTTAATCAATTGTTTTTAAATGATTTTTCGGTAATTCCGCACTTTTCTGACTTCAAACAAGCTACTTAAGTAACGACTTGCGGGAAGATTCTTTCCGAAGAAAAACGCTTCGGTGCAAACCCAAGCAAAACCAGGAAAAGATCCAAATGAAATCGATTTTAACCACTTTGTGCGCGAGCCTGCTTCTGGCCTCTTCCTTAGCAACTGCTGCCGACAATGCCCCGCTGGCTGACCGACATGCCAAACGCGGCGTTGCCTGCAATACCTGTCACGTCAAGTCTCCTTCGGACAAACCCACAATGAAGGAATGCTTGGCCTGCCATGGCGGCAGCTATGAAAACCTTGCCAAGACAACAGACGACAGCGACATTAACCCGCATGCCACGCACATGGGTGAACCGGAATGTTCGGAATGTCACTCCGGTCACAAACAGCCTCGCCTGGTTTGCGACAGCTGCCACGAATTTACCGATATCAAGGTTCCGTAAAGAACCATTCACTCGTTTCCACCCAGAGGAGAATAGATATGACTCTCGACCGCAGAAATTTTCTCAAAGCCGGTCTTGCTGCTGCCGTTGCAGCCCCCGTTGCAGGTGTTCATGCTGTTGAATACAGCAAAGACATCAAGTTTGACAAGACCGCCGATGTTGTCATTCTCGGTTTTGGCGGCGCCGGTGCCTGCGCTGCCATCGAAGCTCATGATGCCGGTGCCAAAGTGCTGATTCTTGAAAAACTCAAGGAAGGCGGCGGTAACACAGCTGTTTCTTCCGGCGGCTTCATGGTTCCGAAAAACGCTGACGATGCCTACAAATATCTGAGTGCTACGTATGATTTCGCCGACAGTGAAAAAGACGAAGAACTCGTCAAGACTTTCTGCAAAGAAATCATGGGGGTCAAAGACTTCATCATTGGTCTGAAACCCGACACCAAGCTGATGATTTATGGCCATGCCGGCTTTAAGTCTTTGCCTGGTTCAGACACGATCGACAAGTATCGCATTCGCGGAAAGAAGCGCGGCGGCGACATGCTCATGGATCAGTACCGCTACGCCATTGAGGAAGTACGCAAGATCGAAGTCATGTACGAAACGCCTGCTCTTGAACTCATCCGCCGCAACGGTGAAGTCGTAGGCGTTGTTGCTCAAAGCAACGGCAAAAAGATCAATATTCGCGCCAACCGTGCCGTTATTCTGACGACGGGCGGCTACGAATACGATGAACAAAGTCTGCGCACGTATGCACTCGGTACGCAAATTCAAGGTTTGGGTTCTCCGGGCAATACCGGCGACGGCCTGCGCATGGCTCAGACGATGGGAGCTCGTTTGTGGCACATGACTGCTTACTCCTGCCCGCTTGGCATGAAGGTTCCGGGACTTAAGGCTGCCATTCAGCTCAACATTCTGGCTCCCTCCCATATCTGGGTCGATCAGGACGGCAAACGATTCGTCAATGAAAAAGGCCTGGATAACCACACCTGCCTGTATGCAGTCAATCAGATGGATCCGATCCGCCACCGTTACCCGCGCATCCCGTGCTATCTGATCATGGACGAAAAGGCTCGCAAGGCCGGTCCGCTGCCCGGCGGCGCCACGTCAGGCTATGCTCTGAACCGCGAAAACTACAAGTGGTCCAAGGA
>DXSO01000103.1:5508-6267 GCA_019410445.1 Sutterella sp. | reverse complement strand
TTTCTGAAGAGGATCTCCGTTCTTCGACGATAAAGACCCGTGTGGCGCGTCTGGGTGAAGCGATAGCTGCTTTGGGGCCGGTCAATCACGCCGCACTTGAAAACCTGCAGCAAAGTCAGCGGGCAATGCAGGAAACTGAACGCCAAGTGGCAGATTTGCAGGAAGCCATTGCAAATCTGGAAGCGACCATTCGTCGAATTGATGCTGAAACCAGAGAGCTGCTTCGCAGTACTTTTGAAGAGGTCAACCGCAATTTCGGTGAGATGTTTGAGGGACTTTTCGGCGGAGGCAGCGCGCAGCTTCGCATGAGCGGAGAAGAGATACTCGAAGCCGGCGTAGAGGTCTGTGCACAGCCGCCCGGCAAACGAAATGCAAGCGTAAAACTGCTCTCCGGCGGAGAGCAGGCGATGACGGCCACAGCGCTTGTGTTTGCTATTTTCAAACTCAACCCCGCACCGTTTTGTTTGCTCGACGAGGTTGATGCTCCGCTTGATGAAGCCAATCAGGATCGTTTGGCGCGACGCATTTTGCAGATGAGTGCAAATACGCAGTTTATGATGATCACCCATCACCGCGTGACGATGGAGCATCTCAGAACGCTTGTGGGGGTGACCATGAAGGAACCGGGTGTTTCACGTGTTGTTTCGGTCGATGTCGAACAAGCTTCTGAGATGGCGGCACAATGAGTCGCTGACTTTTGAACTACAATCTCCGATTGTTCGAACGTAAACGGAGTCAGGCGCATGCCTAATATTGAAC
>DXSO01000103.1:0-5498 GCA_019410445.1 Sutterella sp. | reverse complement strand
CTGTTTGGTACATTCAGCGCAAAAAAGAGAAAAAGGACGAGATTGTCGGTCGCCAGATCGAAGACCGGGTAAGAAACACCGACAAGGGGTTGCTCGATGACGCCGTTTCGCGCGACGAAGAAGAGGTGCCCAAGCTCAGTGCCGCCGATGAAGTTGCAGAGGTGACTGAGCTTGATGCGACGGTGCCGGTTCCGACTCCGACAAACGAGGTCGCTGTCGCGAACGAAGAGCGTGCGGCTGAAGAAAAGCCGGCTCGTTCAAATGTCCGCGAAGAGACGATTGCTCCGTGCATACAGAGACGAAAGGCGGAAATTGATCCGGCAGTTGAAGCGGTAATCAACATCACACCGCGCGAAGGTGCCTTTGATCTTGCCGCACTCAAACAGCGTATCGCCGATATTCAAGCCGAACCGCTTTTGAAGGATATTGTGCGGGTTCAGTGTTTTGATAAGGTCAGCGGTATCTGGTACGACGGTGCCGAACGCGTTACGGAATGCACGCAGATTTACTTGTCGATGCTGCTTGCCAATCGCGTGCGCTGCGTCAATCAGGCTACTGCATCCAAGTTCATGATTCATGCCGAGCAGTTTGCAATCGAACTCAAGGGTGAATCGGAAGCACCGGATTACAACGAAATGATCCAGGGTGCTGAGCGTATTCAGCGAATCATTCAAGCTTTTGATAAGCGATTGTCCGTCAAGCTTGTGGCGGCCAAGGACATCACCGAAGAAGAACTCGACGCGGCGGCCAAGGGCTGTGGTTTCGTCAAGGAAAACGACAAGTACGAGAAATATATCGCCGGAATCCAGGCTCCGGTGTTTCATATTCTTCCGCCGCAGACGCTCGGCAATGAAATTGAGCTGTCGTTTGACGTGCCGCTGATGATGCCCGCTTCTGATCCGTTGAGCCAGTTCTTTGCGATTGCCAATGATCTGTGCTGCCGCATTGATGCGGTCATGACGGATGCTTCTGGAACTCCGATCGGTGCTCGTGCGGCCAGCCGCATCGCATCGGTCCTTAAGAACATGCATGTGACAATGGCCGAACATGGTGTGCCGGCCGGCTCTCGTCGCGCCTGTCTGATTTTTTCAGTGAACTGACGCACGCGCTGAGCCATCTGTCAAGGGCCTCCGGTGCGATGCGCCGGAGGTTTTTTTGAATGAGAAAGGAAACTAGATCATGACGGACGAACGCTTTGCCGGCCCCGATGAGGAAGTGCGCCGCCGCATGAAGGAATATGCCGACAAGCTCAATCGTTGGAATTACGAGTATTACGTTCTCGATAATCCATCGATGCCGGATGCCGAATACGATCGAGTGTTCATGGCGTTGAGCGAGCTTGAGGAGCGCTATCCTCAGCTGCGTTCAAATGCATCGCCCACGCTGCGCATTGGCGGAGAGGTGCGAAGCGATCTGGTCAAGATGCGTCATGCCGTGCCGATGCTTTCCATTCGAACGGAGACGGACGTCACCGAAGCCGGAGCCGTGGCCTTTGATGAGCGCGTACGCAAGGAACTTGGATTGGATGCTTCGCAGCCGGAAATTACCTATGACGCAGAGCTCAAATTTGACGGATTAGCCGTAAATCTGCGTTATGAAAAAGGCGTGCTTGTGGGGGCGCAGACGCGAGGCGACGGTCAGTTCGGGGAAGATGTCACCGCCAACGTACGGACAATCCGCAGCATTCCGCTTGAGTTGGATGCACGGCGTGTGCCTGATGTGCTTGAAGTGCGCGGTGAAGTGATCATGCACAAAGCCGATTTTGAAAAGCTCAATGCCCGGCAGCGTGAAATCGGAGAAAAGCCCTTTGTCAATCCGCGCAATGCAGCCGCCGGTGCGCTTCGTCAACTCGACAGTCGCATTACGGCTCAGCGTCCTTTGCACTTTTACGCATACGGTACCGGAGAGGTGAGCGATCCCAATTTCGCATCATCGATGACGGAATTGTTTGAAAAGCTTGATGCTTTGGGTTTTCCGATCGCTCGGGAGCGCCGGACCGTGAAAGGGGCGAAAGCACTGGCGAATTTTCACAATGAGGTGCTCGCTCACAGAGCCGAGCTGCCGTTTGAAATCGACGGAGTGGTATACAAAGTCGATTCGTATGCTCAGCAAAGAGCATTGGGATTCGTTGCACGAGAACCGCGTTGGGCGTGTGCGCATAAATATCCGCCGGAAGAAGCCCTTTCAGTAGTGCAGGCCATTGACGTGCAGGTCGGACGCACAGGCCGCGTGACGCCGGTGGCGCGTCTGACGCCGGTGTTCGTGGGCGGGGTGACGGTGAGCAACGCCACGCTTCACAACGAAGATCACATTGCCGAGCTCGGGCTTAAGATCGGCGATACGGTCGTGGTGCGCCGAGCCGGCGACGTGATTCCGGAAATTGTTCGCGTCATTATGGATAAGCGCCCCGAAGGGGTTCGAGACTTCATCATGCCGAAGACTTGTCCGGTCTGCGGATCAGCCGTCGTGCGCGATGAGGAGGAAAAAGACTCTCGCTGTACGGGCGGATTGGTTTGCCCTGCTCAGCGAAAGTTGTCGTTGGTGCATTTTGCGCAGCGCCGGGCCATGGGCATCAATGGTTTGGGCGAGAAAATGGTGGATATGCTGGTCGAAAACGATCTGCTCAAGACACCGGCCGATATTTATCGGCTTACGGCCGAACAGCTGACCTCATTGGATCGCATGGGGGCGAAAAGCGCCGATAATCTGCTCTCGGCCATTGCCGCCAGCAAAGAGACCACGTTGGCACGATTTATTTTTGCGCTGGGAATCCGTCATGTGGGAGAGGCGGGTGCTCGCGATTTGGCGCTGTACTTCAAAACAATCGACGCGCTGCGCAAGGCAACGCGAGAAGAACTCATGCAGGTGCACGATGTCGGTGAAGTGCTTGCAGACTCAATCCGCGCATTTTTTGATGAACCGCACAACAATGCTGTCGTTGATGAACTTCTGGCCGAAGGTGTGCGCTGGAGGGAGGAAGAGTCCGATGCTAATGAGGAAGTGTCCGGCAAGACATTCGTGTTAACCGGTACATTGCCGACGCTTTCTCGGGATCAGGCCAAGGATTTGATTTTGTCGCTCGGCGGAAAGGTGAGCGGCTCCGTTTCCAAGAAAACCGATTTTGTACTTGCCGGAAGTGAAGCCGGCAGCAAGCTTGAAAAAGCCGTGGCTCTCGGCATTGAAATCATTGATGAGGCGAGGTTTCTTCAAATGACCGCCGTTGGTAAAGCCAATTCCGATTCGGCAGAGACGGAATTTAAAAAAGCCTCGGAGACGGCTTCGTCAAAATCAACGGAAAAAGAGTCCGAACCCGAACTAGCCATCGGAGAAACCGGTTCGCTTTTTTAATGCTTCGAAGTGAGGCGGAAGGTTCTGAGACAGCTTGATTTTTTAGGAAAATTGCGCGAAAATTCCGCCTTTCGCAAGAAGGCTCGAGTAAGTCTTCTTGTTTGTTGTCTTGCTTGCAGCAAGATGGAAAAATGTTCTGCGCCTGGTACGGGCGCATTGATTTAAAAGAGGAAAAACAATGGTTATCATTCGTCTGTCCCGCTCGGGCTCCAAGAAGCGTCCTTTCTACAACATCGTCGTGACCGATTCCCGTAATCGTCGTGACGGCCGCTTCAACGAACGTCTGGGCTTCTACAACCCGATGATCGCTGAAGGCCCGCAGCGCCTGACGTTCAATGAAGAGCGCGTGGCTCACTGGGTCAAGAACGGCGCTCAGATGAGCGACACGGTTGCCCGCATCCTCAAGGGTGCCAAGAAGGCTGCCGCCTAATCTGCGACAGGACGACTTAAAGCTTGACCAGTCACTGGAGAAAATTAACCCAACTGCCTTTCAGGCTGCCTGCGAACCTCGCTGATTCGGTGCCGTGCCTCTCGTGTCCAAGCACACCCGAATGCACCGATGGCTATCCTCTTTGAGAAGGGTTCGGTATCTAACTCGCAGCTCAGGCGGAATTCTTCAATGTCTGGAAAGAGCTAAAAAAGACGCCGAGGGCGGTCTTTCCCAGTAGCGGAGAGGCCGCTCTTTTTATTACGAGCATTATTGTTTCCATGGCTGATAACAACAACATTCTCTCGGTGGGGCGCACCAATGGTGCTTATGGCGTGCGCGGATGGGTGCGCGTCGTTCCTTTTGAGGAACCCGAAATTCTCGCTGCCACCCGCCGTTGGTTTTTGACCGATATCCGCGGCAATTGTCGCGAGCTGGAAGTTGAAGAACTCAAAGTTCACGGTCAAATGCTGATCGCGCGCATCAAGGGCATTTTGAATAAGGAAGATGCGGATGCTTTGCGCGGACGCATCGGTGTGCTGCGTGAGGACTTCCCCGAAGCCGGAGAAGGAGAAGTTTGGGCGGCTGACGTCATTGGATTGCCGGTGGTCAATCAGGATGGAATTGAACTGGGCCGCGTCACAGAGATCGGAACCAATACCGTTCAGGATATTTTCAAGGTTGAAGGCGGTCCGAAAATCGACGGCAAAGATGCCGTGTATTTGATTCCAGACGTTGAGCAGTATGTGCTGGAAGTCGATTTGGATGAAGGTGTTGTTCGGGTCGACTGGGATCCGTCATGGATTTAAAGGTGCAGGCCGTGAGTGCACGCTTTGACATCATTACGCTTTTTCCGGAAATCTTCACTTCCGTGACGAATTTCGGCATTACGGCTCGAGCAAAAAAACGCGGGCTTTGGAATATCCATTTCTGGAATCCGCGCGATGTGACGACTGATTTGCACCGTACTGTCGATGACCGTCCTTTCGGCGGTGGCCCCGGAATGGTCATGATGGCCGATCCGCTGTTTTTGACGCTGCAGCATATTCGCGCTGCGGGCAATCAGGGACGTGTCATCGCGTTTGCGCCGTCGGCGCAGCATTTGACGGATGCCAAAGTTCGTTCGTTCTCATCGCAAGAGAATCTGCAGCTGGTGCTCATTTGCGGTCGATACGAGGGTATTGATCAGCGTTTTTTGGATACATGCGTTGATGAACTGATTAGTCTCGGCGACTTTGTTTTATCGGGCGCGGAATTGGTTGCCTGCGCGCTTGTTGATGCTGTGGTGCGTCAGCTGCCGGGGGCCATCAAAGATTTATCGGCCTCCGATGAGTCGTTTGCGACGGGGCTATTGGATGCGCCTCACTACACGCGTCCTGAAGAATGGCATGGTATGCGTGTGCCCGATGTGCTGCTCACCGGACATCATGCCAATATCGAAGCGTGGCGTCGGGAAAAAAGTTTGCAGACAACTCTTGAAAACAGACCTGAACTCATAGAGAAGGCCAGAGAGAAAGGACTTTTGAGTAAACGCGATGAGACGTTTCTCAAAGGGATTAAGGTGAATTAATTATTCCTTTTCTGATTGAATATCTGAAGAAACCCGAGTGTTGAAAAACAACACTCGGGTTTCTTTTTTGGGTTATCCCCCAAAATTTCGGATTTCTCAAAAAAATCAAGCAATTCGATTGCTTGGAGCAGTACGGAAAGTGTCCGTTTTTTC
>DXSO01000102.1 GCA_019410445.1 Sutterella sp. | reverse complement strand
GCGTGTGCGTTCGCGCGTATCGCGTCCTTTCTGATGACCGATCACCATGACGGCATGTTCGCCCAAGCGAGCCAGGCCGCCGACGATGCTTTGATCGTCCGCAAAAGTGCGATCGCCATGCAGTTCATGGAAATCTTCAAAAATTGCATCGATATAGTCGAGCGTATACGGACGATTGGGGTGGCGAGCCACCAAAGCCGTCTGCCAGGGCGTGAGATCCGCATAGATTTCGGCGGTGCGGGTACGCATTTTGCGCTTGAGCTCCGAGATAGCCTCGTTCTCACTGACGCCGCTTTCGAGTTCTTTATTTTCGAGCTCTTCAATCTTGGCGTGGATCTCGCCGAGATCCTTTTCAAAATCCAGAAATACTGCTTTGGCCATGTTCTGTTCCTAACGGCAAAAACTCGGTTTTGCTTTCACTGACTAATACTGTACGGGGCTTTCGGTCAGGCTCTGCCACAAAAGCCAGGTGGCAGCCGTTCTCCACGGAGCCCATCGGCTCGAATCTTCGTGTTCAAGGCCGGTTTGCCGCAGCGCCTTGCGAAGCCCAAAATCTTTTTGTGCCCAAACATCCGCTCGATTCAGTCCGAAAATGAGCACCATGTCCGACGTCCACGGACCAACTCCTTTGATGGAAGTCAGTCGAGCGCGCACGGCCTCATCCTCAAGCAGCGCGAGAGCCTCGCTTTGAAGAGCCCCTTCGACGTAGCCGCGGGCAATTGAGACAAGAGCCTGCGCCTTCATTGCCGACAATCCAAGCGCGCGAAGCTGCTCGGGAGAAGAGCCGGCGATAACCGAAGCCGGATCATCCGAAGCGGACGAATACTTCAGCACGGCCGCCGCCGTTTTTTCGGCTACGATCGTGCTGACCTGCTGACCGCACACCGCCCGCACGTATGTCTTGAACAAATCTTCACACACGACAAGCCCCTTGCCTGCCGTCTTGCTGCGCGCTTGACGGAAATACGGTTCGCTTGAGAGAGCCTCAAGCGCTTCGTTCCACCATGAGACGATAGCCATCTTCGAGCGCTTGAACCGTCTACTGACGACGCCAGGTTGATCCCGCCGGGCCGTCTTCGATGACGATTCCCAATGCGGCCAACTCATTGCGGATCGCATCTGCCTTGGCAAAATCCCTTGCCTTTTTGGCAGCCGTGCGTTCTGCAACTTTGGCGTCAATGGCCGCTTCGTCAAGATCGGTGACGGCACCCTTGAGGAACACCTCCGGATCGAGCTGCAAAATATTGAGCACCGAGCCTAATTGTTTCAGAAGCGCCGCAGTTTGAGCATCGCCCGTTCGGTTGACCTCGGCGGCCATCTGCTGCAGTACGCCGATGGCTTCCGGCGTGTTGAAGTCATCGTCCATCGCAGCCTTGAACTTTGCCGCCCACGGATCGGACCAATCACACGCTGAGCTTTCGGTGCCGGCAACCCCTGCGTTCTTGAGCGCGGTGTACAGACGCTGCAAAGCTTTGTGCGAGTCGTCAATAAGACTGTTGTTGAAGCTGATCGGGCTGCGGTAGTGACTGCGCATCAGGAAAAAGCGAAGCACTTCATTGCCGTTGCCTTCGCCGTATGCGGCATTTGTCTCCTTGAGAGCGTCGCGAATCGTCCAGAAATTGCCGAGCGACTTGCTCATTTTTTCTTCCGTGCCGTCTTCGCGCTTGACGCGCAGGGGACCGGAATGCATCCACACGTTGGCAAAACGAACTCCATGCGCGCCTTCGCTCTGGGCAATCTCGTTTTCATGATGCGGGAAGATCAGATCCGGTCCGCCGCCGTGGATGTCAAATGTTTCTCCCAGATAGTGGCAACTCATGGCCGAACACTCGATGTGCCAGCCCGGACGACCTCTGCCCCACTTCGAATCCCAGGCAGGTTCACCGGGCTTTGCCGCCTTCCACAGCACGAAGTCAAGCGGATCACGCTTGGCTTGTGCCACTTCGATACGAGCCCCCGCGCGCATTTCGTCCGGCGAACGACCGGAGAGCTTGCCGTAGCCGTCAAACTTGCGCACGGCATAGTCGACGTCGCCGTTGGCAGCCGCGTAGGCCAATCCTTTGGCTTCGAGTTTTTCCACAAGATTGAGCATCTGAGGGATGAATTCGGTCGCGCGTGGCTCATACGTAGGAGCCAGACATCCAAGCGAGAGCATGTCCTGCTGCATGGCCGCCGTGAATTCGTCCGTAAGCTCTTTTGTGGAAATACCGCGCTCTGCTGCGCGGCGAATGATCTTGTCGTCGACGTCGGTGACATTGCGCACGAACGTGACGTCATAGCCGCTTTGCTGCAGCCAGCGGCGCACCACGTCAAAAGCAACGAAAGTGCGGCCGTGTCCGATATGCGTGTAATCGTAGACCGTCACACCGCAGACATACATGCCGACCTTGCCGGGCTCAATGGGTTCAAAGGGGCGAACGTCCTTGGTGAGAGTCGAGTAGATTTTTAGCGTCATTTCTGGAATTTTCTTCGTAGTCTTCTCGTGCCGTCAGCCGTATTCGGTAACAAAGAGCCGTCCGCGGGGACTGCCGACCGACTCGGCCAATGCATTACAATCCCCGCAGTTTACCAGTTTCGCGTCCTCCAAGGCCTTGCAAAATCGTGTTCCGGCCTCTCTTTTTTCGCCTTTTCAGGCAGGTTTCGGCTTCGGAAACACGTTGCGGCGGGACGCTTCCAACTTTAAGCAGGGATACGAATGTCGAATTTGATTCGCCCGATGCTCGCCGCAGCCGGCTGCGCCGCGATGCTCGCCGTTGCTCTACCCTCTTCCGCAGCCCTTGTGGATCCGGATGCCCCCGCCGTTCTTTTGAACAACGCTCAGGTACCTGCCGTCGTCGACAAACTCATCGGACGACGCGACTACCAGGCCGCTCTCGATCTGATTGCCGAAGGCCTCAAGGCCAATCCCCATTCGGCGGAACTGCGATTTCAGAGATGCGTGACCTACGAGCGCATGGGCGACAGAGAACGCGCCAAAAACGCACTCGAGCAGTTTATCCGCACCTATCCGGAAATCCCGGAACCCTACAACAATCTGGCCGGAATCTACTCGCGCGAAGGCAATCTCACGCGGGCCGAAGAGCTGCTCATTAAAGCCGTCGCACTGAGACCGGATTTTGCGCTGGCCCACGCCAATTTAGGCAACCTCTATTTGGCAAAGGCCAAAAATGCCTACAATACGGCAATCAAGACCGGCGGCGATAAACAAAAATTGAATGCCCTCATTGAATCCATCGACAAGATTCTTGCCCGCTAAACTCCCGACTCGGATGCTTAGCGTGTTTTTCAGATAGGAATGTTCACCATGAAAATAGCCAATCGCTTCCGTTTGAGCCTGATCGGCGCCGCTCTTGCCTCGAGCTGCGGCTTCGTGCAAGCCGCAGCCAAGTCTGAACCCGTCGTGGAAATCCAGACTTCGCTCGGCACCTTCGACGTGCGTCTTGATGCACAACGCGCCCCGATCACCGTGGCCAACTTCCTTGCGTACGTCAAGGAAGGCTTTTATGACGGCACGATTTTCCACCGCGTCATCGACGGCTTCATGGTTCAGGGCGGCGGCTTTACCCCTGAACTCAAGCAAAAGCGCGCAACGCATCCTGCCATCGTCAATGAAGCACGAGGCGGCTTGCCCAACAGTCGCGGCACCATTGCCATGGCGCGAACCAGCGAACCGCATTCGGCTACCTGCCAGTGGTTCGTCAATACCGTAGACAACGATTTTCTTGATGCCAAAAACGCCCGCGACGGCTGGGGATATACCGTCTTCGGGCGCGTCATCCGAGGCATGGACGTCATCGACAAAATCAGTTCCGTTTCCACGGGCACCCGCATGGGCATGCGCGACGTACCGACGGAAACCGTTACAATCCTCTCCGTCAAGGTCAAGCCTTAAGCGTTCGGCGCTCTGTGCCGATGTGCTTGGGAGCTTGAATTTTTATCGTTTCTTTAGGAAAGAGATCGAAAACCATGATTCGCTTTACGACCAATATGGGCGTCTTTGACGTCGAACTCAATGAAGCCGCTGCTCCGAAGACCTGCGAGAACTTTCTGCAGTATGTTCGCTCGGGCTTTTTCAACGGCACGATTTTCCATCGCGTCATCAAGGGCTTCATGATTCAGGGCGGCGGCTTTGAGCCCGGTCTGCAGCAAAAGCAAACCAAGGCTCCGATCGAAAACGAAGCCAACAACGGTCTCAAAAACGACAAGTACACCATTGCAATGGCTCGTACCAATGATCCGCATTCGGCAACCAGCCAGTTTTTCATCAACGTAGCCGACAACGACTTCCTCAATCACACCTCTCCGACTCCGCGCGGCTGGGGCTATGCGGTTTTCGGCAAGGTCGTCAACGGCACCGATGTTATTGACGCCATTGCCGCCGTACGCACCGGATCGCGTTCCTGGTACGGCGACGTCCCCGTTGAAGACGTCGTGATGGAAAAGGTTGAGGAAATCTAACCGCATTTTCCATCGAAAACCACCCATGAAACTCACGGGACTGAAGCTTTCCGAGCCTCTGAAGGCTCCCTGCGTAAGCGGCGTCGATTCAATTGCGCCGCTTACTTGTCCCGTGTTCGTTTCCGATCTGCATCTGTCAGGCCGCAATAAGAGAACCGTTCTCTCCTTTTTGTGGTTTCTCAAAACGCAGGCAAAGCGCTACAACGAGCTTTTCCTGCTTGGCGATATTTTTGAATATTGGATCGGAGACGATGCCTGCTCGCCGGCTGAATTTCTTGCCAAAGCGCTTCGCGGCTATGCCGCCGGCGGCAGACGCGTCTACATGATGCAGGGCAATCGCGACTTTATGCTCGGCGAGGACTTTGCCCTGCATTGCGGTGCCGAGCTCATCGTCGACGGCATCGTCGTGCAAACCCCAGGCGGCTCTCAAATCCTGCTTTCGCACGGGGACAAATGGTGCACGCTCGATGACGAGTATCAGCAATTCCGCAGCCGCATGCACGATGAGCAGTTCCAACTTGACGCTTTGCGCATGACGGTGCAGGAACGCATTGATTTTGCAAAAAAGGCAAGAGCCCAATCCAAAGCGGACAAAACCGTCCGCACCCGCGAGATGATGGATGTCGTTGAGGCGGTTGTTGCCGATCAGGCGCGCGCCTGCCGCTGTCAGCACGTCATCCACGGCCACACGCACCGGCCGGCTCACTACGTCTTTGCCGACTACACCCGCAGCGTCATTCCCGATTGGGATCTTGACGACAAAAATCGTCCTCGCCGCGGATGGGTTGAACTGAATTCCGCCGGCACCCCTCAGGTCGTGCTTTCCGAGCGTTTTTTCTAGCTTACGACGCACCCGATTTACAGCCGCGCCGCAAAACAACGGCGGGTATTTGCATTTAGATGCGATTTTCTTGGAAACTCATCTTTTCGGAGGTCTCCTAAGATCGCTCGGAAAACTTACAATTAGCAGGATTTCCCGAATACTTATATAAAAGCCGGAGCACTGATTTTGTCCTCCCGATTTATCGACCAATTCAAGACCCTTCCCGAAATGCTCGAGCGCACGGTGCGTGTTTTTGCCGACCGTGAAGCTTACAAGTGGTACGAACACCGCACCAATGAATGGGTCAGCATCACCTGGCGCCAGTTTTCCGAACGAGTCATGCGCTGGCGAAAAGCCTTCGCCAAAATGGAGCTGCAGCGCGGCGCGCGCGTTGCCATGCTTCTGCCCAACAGCGTCGATGCGCTTACCTTCGACATGGCGGCCCTTTCCAACGGCCTGGTTCCTGTACCGCTGCATGCCACCGATACGGCGGGCAACTCCAATTACATCATCAATGACAGCGGTGCCGAGTTCCTCGTGACGGTCAACTTTGCGCGCTGGAATTCGCTTGCCTCGGCCGTCGACGACTTGCCGACGCTCAAGCAGGTCGTACTCACGGGCGAATCCGACTCCGGCGTCAGTCTGGGTCACATTCCCTATTGCGGCATTGAGCAGTGGCTTGCAACCGGCAATGACGTCACTGCGCTGCCGGCAGGTCCCGAAGCCGAGGATCTCGCCGCACTCGTCTATACGAGCGGCACGACGGGCCGCCCCAAGGGCGTGATGCTCACGCACCGCAACGTGGTGAGCAACGTGCAGCAGATTTCCCGCTACATGCCGATCGACGAAAACGACGTCTTTCTGTCGTATCTGCCGCTGTCGCACTCCTTTGAACGTAGTGCGGCCTACTATCACGCCCTGGCAACCGGTGCGGTTCTTGCTTTCTCGCGCGGTGTGGCTCACATCACCGAAGATCTGCACGCGATCAACCCGACCAACAT
>DXSO01000101.1 GCA_019410445.1 Sutterella sp. | reverse complement strand
TTTGCCCAGGCATAGGAAAGAATGCCGTTGACATACCAGTTGGCAGGCTTGTATTCGCCATAGAGGAATGCCGTGTAGCTGTCGACATCGGTCGAGCGCAGGAATCCGTCAACGTCGGTGTTGGTGTATGCAAAGCCCATGCCGATGGTGGTCGAGTCAGTAGGCTTGGCTTCCAGACCGAGAGCCAGACCGTTCGAATCGGCGCTGTAGCCACGAGCCTTCGAGGTGTCGTCCATGTCGGTCGTGCCAACCATACCCTGAACCCACAGAGCCGTACCGGAGGTACCGTCACCGGAGGCCATGCCCTGAGAGCCGCCAAGGCGGGAACCGATCACGCCAAAGACCTGAGCGGCCGTATCGGTCTGAACCTGAGAAACCATCGGTGCTGCTTCGGGAGACATGGCCGTTATAGCATCAAGGGCAGCCTGTTTGTGCACAGGATCGGTGGACTGAAGATCCGTACCAATGACATTGGCGATGGAGTTGAAGGTTTCATTGCTACCGGAAGCACTCATGAGTGCGCCGATGGCTGCGGCCTGATTGCTGTCAGCACCGGTACCCTGGGCAATTTCAGTCGTATCCTTAAGACTGATGGTGTACTTACCCTTCGAGCCTTCGATATTGAAGATTGCATTCGAGTCGACGACAAAGTCTTCGCTGTTCCCAGCAAATGAGCCTGATTCGCCTAAAAGGGAATACTCTCCTACATAGCCGGGAGCAAAGGTCATCGACAGCGATACATTATCACCAACAGTGATTTTGTTGCTAATCGTTGTGGAATCAGCCTGAGAGGTTCCGACTTTAACATTCAGTGCGGAATTATCAGCAAATTCCAAATCGCCTGAACCAGTGATGCCGCCGTCAAGGGTAAGAGTTCCACCTTCAATTTTGATAAGTCCATCATTGTGGATATCGTTGAGTGTACCGCCAGCCTTGTTGTCGGAGAATGTGGCATCACCCTTAAAAGTTAGAGTACCATCGTTGTAGATGGCACCGCCAAGGTTACCTGCGGTATTGCCAGTGAACGTGGCTCCGCCTGCGATTTCCATCTGAACGTTTTCTCTAACGTTTGCATAGTCTTCGGAATCACCCCAAGCGTAGTTAGCAATTGCGCCGCCATTTTGGGATGCATGATTCCCCTCAAAGGTAGCACGCTCTCCAATCGTTAGAGACGCTTTGTAATACTGACCTCCATAGCCATTAGCCTGATTCATGATGGCGCCGCCACACCCAACGTCCGTCAACCCATTTTCCCCAAGTGCCTTATTGGCGGTAAATCGCACATCGTCACCAATGGTCATCTCAGCACGTTGGTTGAAAATCGCACCACCCATTCCAGAGGAATTGCCATCAAAGCTCACATTATCTCGAATGGTCACACCTTGAGAACCTTCATCCGTATTGTTAGAAATGGCACCGCCTGCAACACCAGCCCAATTTCCAATAAAGGCAGTCCAATCTCCAATATCAGTCTTGCCTCCGTTGAGAATAGCACCGCCTTGATCTTGAGCAGAATTTCCCTCAAACGTGGTATGAGAGTCCTGAGAGCCATCTCCAACAATCAATTCTGAATACTCCCCCACATAAATGGCACCGCCACGGCCTGTGGTCGAATTTCCGAGGGTTTCTTCATTTGAATTGGTTCCACCAAATACACTGTCTTTGATGACAACTTTAGCGACTTCAACATACAGAGCACCGCCATTACCATTGTTGGCCTGATTCTTCTCAAAAATTGAGTCTCTGATGGTGGTCATTCCGTCTGCTTCGGTTGCCGTATTTTGCGCATGCAGCGCAATGGCTCCTCCTCCGAAGTCCTCAGAAATATTTCCTTTGAACGTGACGCCAATCACTTCATGTTCAAGAGCACTGGCACCGCTATTGGGGTTGCTCCAAATGGACAAAGCGCCTGCAGAATTTTTTGAGGTATTCTCCTCAAAACTACTGCCCCAAATTTTGACTTGCCCTAAGGAATCATCTGCATCTTGCCCTTCAGACTTGCCGAGGTTGGTCACTGCACCTTTAGTTGATTCAGATTTAAATCCGTTCGCATTAATTGTCAAATAGCCTTCATGCTCTGCAGACTGCGTAATTTCTACCGTTTCTTCTGCACTTGCAGTAACATCGAATGCCGTTCCGTCAATATAGGCGCCAGCCCCCTGAACCGGAGTAACTGCTGCACTAGCACTGCTCGCAGCCAATACACCAGCAACAATCACGGTAGCCTTCGTGCCTTTTGCCTGCACGCAGGAAGTGACTTCATTGACAACAGTCATCGCCCCGCGAACCTTGTTGAAAACAACTTTAAACGTTTTATTCATTGATAACTCCCAAGATTTGAAACCTTGTCTTGAACACTCGAGTTATGTTCCCGAGATTTTTCATTATCGTGCAAAGTTTTAATGTTGGGGGGGGGTAAACCCTATATCTTCCAAATTGTCATCGTAATGCACTGAGCTACAAGCAAAAATCACTCGGTATCTTCACTTTGGTTGGGTACGGTGTGGGCTGAAAACAACGATCAGCATGAGAAAATAAATTTCTCAATCGGTTTTTCTTCTTTTTTCGCTTAAAGAACATCTGCTCGCTTCCAAAGACTTCTCTTCTGCCTCAGAAAGACTATGTTGCGGATATATAAAAAAGAGCCGGGAGTTATCCCGACTCTGCTTAACTTAAAGTCTCTGTGCGAGGATCAGGGTTGGGCCGGACCCTTTGTAAGAGACTTGTGAATCATGCCGATCACAAACCCAACAATGGCAAACGGAATCCAACCGAGGCCGTAGGTGTGCAGAGGCACCCACTGAGCAAGAACGGCTTCCAATCCGCCCACGGCAATCTTGGCCGTCTGCAGACCGTTGTAGGTGGCCATGACGAACGTAAAGCCAATGGTCCAAGCCCAGACGCAGCGGCGGCCGCCCACGGCATTGTGCAGGAACGAAAGGATCACGAGCGCCACGCACAACGGATACAGGAACATCAGAACCGGAATGGTCGAGACAATGATGGTCTTCAGTCCAAACAAACCAATCAGATAAGAGATGATCGTGAAGATGACAACCCACACGCTGTAACGGATGCGGCCCTTCGAAAGATTCATGAAGTGAGCAGCCGTGCAGCTGATCAAACCGATAGCGGTCGTCAGACAAG
Organism: Sutterella sp.; assembly: GCA_019410445.1. Classification (GTDB taxonomy): domain Bacteria; phylum Pseudomonadota; class Gammaproteobacteria; order Burkholderiales; family Burkholderiaceae_F; genus Duodenibacillus. Next base: position 3,257 of record DXSO01000101.1, on the reverse strand, counting down.
CCAGAATCACCATGGCGGCAAGCAGCATGGCACCGGCATTGCCGAAGAGCACTTTGGCGCTCAAGGCAAGAATCGGAGCGCCGGTTTCCTGAGCACCGATCACGCTGACGCTTTCGGCACCGATCTTGGCAATAAAGATATAAATGACGCCGAGCATGGGGGCGGCAATCAAAGCGGCCTTAAACACTTCACGGGCAATATCGCTTTGTTTGGTAAAGCCGGCATCTCGAACCACGCCGATCGTAAGCGATGCAAAGATGAGAGCCGCAATGGCGTCAAGCGTGTTGTAGCCGTCCAGGACACCCTGAATAACCGCCATGACCGGTGTGGCGTAAGCTGCGGCGGGAGCCTGCGGATCACCCATCGGCGTGATGAAGCTCTTGATGATGAACACGACAAGCGTAAGAACAAGCAGCGGAGTGAGCACCTTGCCCACGCGGTCGACGAGTTTGGAGGGCGTGGCCGCAAGCCAACCGGCAAGACCCAGGAACACGGCAAGGAACAAGGGCATCATCGTGCCGGCCTGAGCAGGATCAATGAACGGAGCGACGGCAATTTCCCACGAAACGGTACCGGTACGCGGTACGGCAAAGCAAGGGCCGATGGCCAAAATGCAGACCGTGGAATAGAAAACACCAAACCAAGGATGAACGCGGTTGCCGATTTCTCTGACACCGGGCAAACCGGAATAGCCGACTGCCATGACGGTCAACAAAGGCAGACCGACACCGGTAATGCAGAAACCGAGAAGAGCCCACCAGACGTCAGTGCCGGCGGCCTGACCCATTGATGCGGGAAAGATCAGATTGCCTGCACCGAAAAACAGCGCAAAAAGCATCAGACCAATGGGGATAAAACGCGTTCGGGAATCCGATTGCATGAGTACACCTTATATTTATAAGCATTCATTGTGAGTGGAATTCGGGAACCGCCGCTCCGTGCTCTTCGCACAGTTTGCGTTTTCAGACAACCATGACTTGAAAAAACAACCGGTATGCGACCAACGACACCAGGGATCACCTGATTGTGTCTGTTTCGTGTACCGACTGCGCGGTCCCAATGCTCAGGACATGTGAGTGAAGCGGAGGGTGGGCTTGCAGACGACACATGCGGGAGGCTATTCGATGCTGATGAATCGACTCCTGTACGCCAGCATCTGGATCTCAGAACTGACGCAGGCATTGGTTTCCGAACCTTGATTCTACGAATATCTTGCCTTAGTCGCTAACAAATTCGCACAAAAAACACCTCTTTTTGCCTCTTTTCGTGCCTAAAGGCATCAAAATTAAGGCTTTTTCCGTAGACAACGCACCTAGTTTGAAACAATCACGCAGTGCAATTCCTTCTTCGGGAGTATGGTTTCTCCCTCGCGATCAGCTCCAGGAAACGAAAGAAAATCACTGAAATTTACAATTTGAATCCCGTTTTTACTGCCAAAATGCTTAAGCTACCCGGAGTAAGGGTTAGCATCTAGTATTTACTACGTAAAATACCGCCTCTTTAACCGGCGTAATGCTTATTTGGTTTGGGTTCAGCGCCGCTGCACGCGACGGTGAAACGTCTGTTTTTACTTACCGAGCTCAAACCAAATACTAAGAAGAGATAATGCATCCGCCGTTTGTTACCGGCTCACATCATTGACTGTTTATGTCCAAAAAAACGCTGTCTGACTTGAAAAACCGTTTTTTCAGGTCGAATTCTGCGAACGACAAGCCCGATCCTACAAGCCGACACACCGCAACGGCTCGCCTGGCACTTTTCCTCATCTCAATTTTCATTCCGTTTGAACGTGAATTCTGGCAAAGGATCATTGCCCGGCGTCATGAGCTCTATCCGCATGTCAATTTTGAACGGCTGACTTTTTCGGACATCGTTCGTCTTTGCCTGCAGACGATCTTTCTTGCCGTATTTACGGCTCTTCCTTTTCGAGATTTTCTTCGTTTCAATCCGATTGCGCGAGCCGTGGCCGGGCTGATTCGAGCCGCTGGCTTCGTCGGTGAAAAAATCGGCAGACTGGGCTCTCGCTTGGTATTTACCATCGGCGCGAATATTGTGCGCAGCCGCCGTCGTGTCGGTCCACAGCAGGCAGTGCGATACCAAAACGCAGGTTTTTGGGCCGCGGCTGTCATCGCCGGCGTTCTCGCCGCGCTTTGCATCACTCAGCCCTTTAATGTTCAAGGGCAGGTTATCTTTCTGTCCATCGTGCTTTTTTCAGCATGGGCACTGACGCACATCAAAGCCCGCATCTCGCTGATGCTTTTGTTTGTGCTCTCCGTCACCGTATCCGGCCGTTACCTCTGGTGGCGCTACACCTCAACGATTCATGCCGAAGGCGCCGTGGGTCTGTTTTTAGCCTGCATGCTGCTTGCCGCCGAAACATACGCATTCGTCGTCATGGTGCTCGGCTACTTTCAGGTCTGCTGGCCTTTGGATCGCCGCCCCAAAAAACTGCCTGCCGACCGCAGCACGTGGCCCACAGTCGATATTTTCATTCCGACGTACAACGAATCGCTTGAAGTCATCAAGCCCACGGTCTTTGCCGCCCGCAATCTGGATTGGCCTGCCGACAAAATCAACGTCTACATTCTCGATGACGGCAGCCGCGATTGGGTTGAAGCGTTTGCCAAACAAGCCGGAGTGCACTACATCAAGCGTGACGAACACAATCACGCCAAGGCAGGCAACATCAACAACGCGATGAAGCACACCTCGGGCGAGTTCATCACGATTTATGACTGCGACCATGTGCCGAGTTCTGATTTTCTGACCAGTACCGTCGGTTGGCTTGTTCACGACAAACGCATCGCGCTTGTGCAGACGCCGCATCACTTTTATTCGCCCGATCCGTTTGAGAAAAATCTGCACCTTGACCGCGGCATGCCGTTTGAGAACTCCCTTTTCCACGACTACATCCAAAAGGGAAACGACACATGGAACGCCGTCATGTTCTGCGGCTCCAACGCCGTCATGCGCCGCAGCGCGCTGGAAGAAATCGGCGGCATTGCAGTGGAAACCGTAACCGAGGACGCGCACACGTCGCTCAAATTGAATCGCCGCGGCTGGAAGTCGGCTTGCATCTCCAAGCCTCTGGCATCAGGGCTTTCCACGGAATCGCTTTCCGCACACATCGGTCAGCGCATTCGATGGGCTCGCGGTATGATCCAGATTTTCCGTCTGGACAATCCTCTTCTGCGAAAAGGACTCACGCTGCCGCAACGCCTGTGCGGTCCGCCCGGCAAGCGTGCCCAATCCGGCAC
>DXSO01000100.1 GCA_019410445.1 Sutterella sp. | reverse complement strand
GTACTGGGGCAAGCAGATTGCAGCTTTTGGGATAAAAGGCCGACACGGCTCCGACAAGACCGGTCAGAATGGCCATCGGGTGGGCATCTCGTCGAAATCCTTGCAGAAACAGATGCATCGACTCGTGAATGAGCGTATGGTGCATCACCAGGTACTCAAAATCGGCTTTCTGCTGAGCGTTGGGCAACTCTCCGTTTAAAAGAAGATAACAAACCTCCAGATAGTTGCAGTTGCGGGCAAGCTCCTCAATGGGATATCCGCGATAAAGAAGCTTGCCTGCCGCCCCGTCAATGTACGTGATGGCACTTTTACAAGAAGCCGTAGCCATAAAGCCCGGATCGTATGTGAACTTGCCCGTCTGTTTGTACAGAGTGGAAATATCGATCACATCGGGACCGACGGATCCGGGAATCACGGGCAGAGTGACTTGCGGAGTACCATCGGAAAACACGAGCTTTACGGACTTTTCTTCAGCCACGACACGACCTCCGTTTGGGCTTTTTTTATTTCTGCAACAAGCACTTACTGTTTGCCGCATATCAACGGGGCGAAATAATAATCCCCTCTGAGTCCTTTTGCCTATTTCATCGCAGGTAGGGATTTCTCTGCCGAACGCAGACAGGAGAACGCGGCCTCCTGGATCGTTTCAGCCATTGAAGGATGCGGCCAGACAACAAGCGTCAGGTCTTCATCCGTAGCCCCGAAGGCAATCGCTTCGGTCAAAGATGCGATCAAATCACCGGCACCGGCTCCCACCACTTGAGCCCCGAGAAGGCGTCCGGAGGAGGCTTCACAAACCAACTCCACAAAGCCGTCTGTTTCATTGTTCGCCCTAGCCATAGCGTTGTACGCAAATACAGCCTTGCCTGTTCGAACACTGATGCCGCTATCCCGAGCGGCTTCCTTGCTCATGCCAACCCAGGCAAACTCCGGATGGGTGTATACAACGCTGGGGATCGGACTCACATGTGCAGGCCTGCAGCGTCCGGCGATACGCTCGGCTACAGCTCTCCCCTCATCAGAGGCCTTATGCGCCAGCTGCGGCCCTTTGACGATATCGCCGATGGCCCAGACACCTTCCCGATTGGTTCGGCATTGATCATCGGTTTCAACCATTCCTCCGGGACTCACAGCCAGACCGATAGCCTGTGGATTAACGCTTTCGATTGCACTCTGGCGTCCAATTGCAATCAAAAGTTTTTCGAAATTTTGCGTATAACTCGCCCCATCCCGCTCAAAAGTAACGGATACACCGGCATCGTTTTTTTCCACATGGGTGATTCGAACATTCAGCTCAAAGCAAAGTCCTTGCTGACCAAGCAATTTAACCGCTGCTTCCGAAATATTCTTGCCAGCAAAGGGCAACAATGTGCCTGCCGAATCAAAAATGGTGGTTTGCGCTCCAAAACGCGACCAAACACTACCAAGTTCAAGTCCGACCACCCCGGCACCGATAATGCCCAAAGTTTGAGGCACACTCCTCCAAGTCAGCGCCCCCGCGTTTGAACAAACCGTCTGTTCATCCAATTCAACCCCAGGCAACAGACGAGGAATCGTCCCGCAAGCCACAATCACGTGTGCTGCTTCAACCTCTTCTCCGGCCTCAGTACTCAGCAGCCATCCCTTCTGCCCCTTCCCGGCAAAGGCGACCCGATGCGGTTGGAAATTCACCCGGGCACTCTTAAACAGCATGGCAACGCCCAAATTGGAATCTTTTACCGCCTTGGCGCGATGTTTCTGAACAGCATCAAGATCCGGACGCAGATCAGAAGCTTTAATCCCCAATGCTGCAGAGCCGGACTTAGAGGCGGCATATGCAAGACTTGCCGCCACAAGCGCCTTGCTCGGAACACATCCCACATTGGCGCAAGTGCCTCCAAGCGCTCCGATCTGTCCGTCATCCGGATTGAGCATAGGATCAAAGCAGATCGTACGAAGCCCCAATTGCGCCGAGCGCACTGCGGCGGCATACCCACCAGGACCGGCGCCGATAACGGCTACGTCATAAAACGCATCCATTGCTATTTTCCTCACTGCTTTAAAACATCAAACATCGAGAAGCATCACCGCCGGATCCTCAAGCGCAGCCTTCATGGCGCCCAAACCGAGCACAGCCTCTCTGCCGTCAATCAAGCGATGATCGTACGACAGCGCAAGATAGTTCATCGGACGAATAACGATTTCGCCATTGACGACTACGGGACGCTCACGTGTGGCATGAATGCCCAATATTGCCGACTGAGGGGGATTAATGATCGGAGTCGAGAGCATGGAGCCAAAAACTCCGCCGTTACTGACGGTAAACGTTCCTCCGGAAAGCTCTTCGATCGACAGTTTTCCAGCCTGAGCCCGCTTGGCAAAGTCGGCAATCTCAAGTTCGATTTCAGCAAAACTTTTCTGATCAGCGTTGCGCACAACCGGCACAACCAAACCTCGTTCCGTGCCAACAGCGACGCCAATATCGAAATAGCCGTGATAGATGATGTCGGTGCCGTCAATCGATGCGTTGAGCACAGGGTATTTTTGCAACGCATAAACAGCAGCTTTGACAAAAAACGACATGAAGCCGAGTTTGACCCCGTGACGACGTTCAAACTTTTCCTTATAGCGGGATCGGAAGGCAATCACCGCACTCATATCGACTTCATTGAACGTGGTCAGCTGCGCAGAGCCAGACAAACTTTGAACGAGACGCTCGGCAACACGACGACGCAATCGCGTCATAGGAACACGTTCCTCTTTGCGGCCAAATGGATCGGCAGGCACGCTTTCCCGAGCGGGTGCTTTCGCTGCAATATGAGAAACCTCGGTTGCTTGCACAAAACGAGACGGAGCCGACGCCGTTGTCGATCGTGGAGCGGATTGCGCAGGTGTCTCAGCACGTTTTGCTTTTTCACTTTGGTGTGCCGCCGCCTGTGCATCCTCCTTGGTGATGCGTCCGCCGGGACCCGTTCCACTGACTGTCTGAGCTTCAATACCTGCCGCTGCCAAGACGGCTGCCGCCGAAGGCATAACGCGCACCGAGGCCGATTCAGCAGTCTCAGAAGATTTCTCTTGAGTATCACCGGAAAGACTAACGGAGGCATCCGTATCAATGATTGCAATCACTTCACCGGAAACAACGGTCTGCCCGTTCTGAGCACGAATTTCCGCAAGCTGCCCGGCAGCCGGCGAAGGTACTTCCAACACGACCTTGTCCGTTTCAATTTCAATCAGAATTGCATCGGCCTCGACGATGTCACCCGGCTTGTATTTCCACTCAAGAAGCGTGGCTTCACTCACGGACTCAGACAATTCCGGAACTTTGACTTGCACGGAGTTCATAGTTTAATAAACCTCTCTTTGAATAACTGTCCGCATGCCCGATATCAGGCCGTCAGCACAAAACCTTTTTGAGCCGCATAAGCAGCATCAAGCAAATCCTTGAGCTGCTGAGCATGCCGAGCACTGTAGCCAACTGCCGGGGAAGGACTTTCGGGGCGGCCGGCGTAGGCAAGCTTCATGCCCGCACGCATATTTCTCAGAATGCGTGTCTTCACATAATCCCAGACACCTTGATTCTGAGGCTCATCCTGACACCAAGTGACCTCTTCTGCATTTGGATAACGTTCAATAATTGCCGCAAGGTCCTGGTGCGGGAACGGATAAAGCTGCTCGAGACGCACGAGAGCAAAACGTCCTGCATTTTGAGGGCTCATTTCGCTTCTGCGTTTGACAAGATCGTAGTACACCCGACCGGAGCAAAAAACGATGCGTCGGACGTCCTGCTCGGCGACATCACTGTCGTCAATCACCGCGCGGAATCTGCCTTCGGACAACTCACTCATGTCGCTTGCCGCAGCTTTGTTGCGCAGCAATGACTTAGGAGTAAAGACCACTAACGGTTTTCGCGCCTTTTGAAGCATCTGCAGTCGGATCAAATGAAACATTTGACTTGCGCAGGATGGCTGCACGACGCGCATATTGTCGCAGGCGCACAACTGAAGGAAACGTTCGATTCGAGCAGACGAATGTTCAGGCCCCTGACCTTCATAGCCGTGCGGCAGCAAAAGTACCAATCCGCACAGACGCCCCCACTTGGCTTCGCCTGAGCTGATAAATTGATCAATCACAACCTGGGCGCCGTTGGCAAAATCACCAAACTGGGCTTCCCACAAAACCAGTGAATCGGGAGCTGCGGTTGCATAACCGTATTCAAAACCCAAAACTGCGTTTTCGCTCAGAACAGAATCGATGACTGTAAATGAAGCCGCTTCTTCACCTAAATGCTCTAAAGGAACGTAAACGCCTTCATCCCATTTTTCTCGTTTTTGGTCGTGCAATACGGCATGTCTGTGACTGAAGGTGCCACGACCGCTGTCTTCACCTGTGATGCGAACGGCATAACCGGCGCTCAGCAGCGTTGCGTATGCAAGGTGCTCTGCCATCCCCCAATCAATTTTTTGCTCGCCCGCAGCCATCTTTCGACGATCTGCAATCACTTTGGCAACAATGGGATGCAGCTCAAAATTATCCGGCACTTGAGTAATGCACATTCCCAGCCGCGTCAGCTCAGCCGTCGGAACTCGCGTGTCGACCGAGGTCGTAAGCTGCCCGCCGGCAAATCGAGTCCAATCTGCCCGGTAACGATAGCGTTCCGTCAAAATATTAAGCTGCAAGGGAGATTGTCCCTGCTTCAGACGCGTCTTGACTTCATCAACGAGGGCTTCGCTTTCCTGAGAAGACACAATTCCTGCCCCTGCAAGCTTCTGGGCATACAAAGCTCGCGTTCCCGGATGTTTGCCAATGGCGCGGTACATCAAAGGCTGAGTAACAGCCGGAGTGTCTTGCTCGTTGTGACCGAGTTTGCGGAAACAAACAATATCAAGCACCGCATCCTTGCGGAAGGTTCTCTGATACTCACACACCAACTCAGTAGCAAGGGCTACGGCATCCGGATCATCACCATTGACATGGAGCACAGGTGCCTCAATGAGTTTGGCTGGATCCGTACAGTAGGTCATAGAGCCCTTGTCACGAGGATCCGAAGTAGTAAAACCGATTTGATTGTTGATGACGATATGCACCGTCCCACCGGTGCCATACCCGCGGGTATCGGCCAAATTCAGCGTTTCCATAACAACGCCCTGACCAGGGAAAGCCGCATCGCCGTGCACCATTACGCCAAGAACAGTCTTTTGAGCTGAAGCATCGGCTCCCCTACGATCCTGTCGAGCACGAACACTGCCGACAACCACCGGATCAACGATCTCCAAGTGTGAGGGGTTGAACTCCAAAGCTAAATGAATATGCCGGCCATCAACCATTAAATCGGAAGAAAAACCGTTGTGATACTTCACGTCGCCTGCAGGCAGATCATTGGCGGTTGCTCCCTCAAATTCCGCAAACAGATCTTTTGGGCTTTTACCGATAATATTGACCAGAACGTTAAGACGACCACGATGCGCCATACCAATGACACATTCTTCCACGCCACTGCGTGCGGCTTCCGTCACAACCGTCTGCATAGCCGTAATGAATGATTCTCCGCCTTCGAGACTGAATCGCTTCTGCCCTACATAGCGCGTATGCAGAAAACGCTCCAACCCTTCCGCTGCAGTCAGTCCTTCGAGAATTCCGCGACGTTTTTGTGCCGTAAACGTAGGGCGTGAACGGCTTTTTTCCAACTTCTGCTGCCACCAGCGCTTTTGCTCTGGATCCGAGATATACATGAACTCGGCGCCGATTGAACTGCAATACGTCTCACGCAACGCCGTCAGCAGTGTTCTAAGCGGCATTTTTTTCGCGCCGAAATATGTATTGGTAATGTGAAACTCAGTATCCAAGTCGGCATCGGAAAGTCCATAAAAAGACGGTTCCAGCTCACGAATAAGCGGAGCTTCATGGCGCTTTAAAGGATCCAGTTGAGCCCGTCTGTTTCCTAGGACACGATATGCTGCAATAAGCTGTTGAACAAAAACCTGTTTGCTGGCTACTTCCACATCCTGCTTGCTGACGGCACACACAACATTTGTGTGATGCTGATTGGCCAGGCTTGTTACGATTTCTGAGTGCAAAGCCTCTCGAGAGGGATCTCCCGCCTCGAGCATCAGCATTTGAGAGAAGTAGTCACGCCATTGCTCAGGCACGGAAGCCGGATCTTTAAGCCAACTCTCGTAAAACGATTCGATATAAGCGGCATTCGGGCCGCTTAGCCAGCTTGTCGCCTCTTGATCTACGATGCCCATTGTTTGATTCTCAGTAAATTGAATACCTCGAAAAGCCCAGAAATCTTTCTTTTGAGATGACTGAGCAACCGGTAAGCACAAGAATACAGAGTCAAGAAGAGAAATGGCGAAAAACGTGATTAAAAACGGAGAAAGCGAAAACCCCCGAAGGAAAAATCCAACGGGGGTTTTGCATAATGGATTAGCCTGGCA
>DXSO01000010.1:19985-26718 GCA_019410445.1 Sutterella sp. | reverse complement strand
CCTGCTCGCCTGCGTGGTGGCCGCCGTATTCCTGGCTGCCATGATCTTTGGCTGGGTTATGCGTGACTTTGTGAAGAAGGCATGAAAAACGGCTAAGTAGAAGTAGTCAGCTCTTGCTCTCGACATGCGGTTTGAATCATAGCGATGAACCAACGCAGAGCAGGATCGCCGGAGGCGTTTTCGTGCCAAATGACACGACGTTCATAGCGACCGGCAATACTGGGAGGAAGAGGTAACACTTCAAGCGGCAGGTAGCGGGAAAGCAACCTGCCGTTTTTTTCGAGAATTTTTGCAGTTGAATCTGTTTCTAGAACGATCCATGGCGCAGCAAGAAAATACGGCATGGAAATTCGGGCGCCTTCGTGTTCATGTGCCATGAGGCTGGCGTGAAAGCGCACAACAGCTGCTGAAAAATTATGCGTAACGTTGGAAATTCGGACCTTAGGGTAGGCCTGAATATCTTCGAGTCCTAAAGCACCTTTTTGTTTGTAAATCTCAACCAGCGGGTGATTTTTTCTGACGATGAGAACGTCTGGTTCATCGGCCAACATGATGCTACGGCATTCTGGCGGAATCGGATCGAATGGAAAAATCGCTAGATCAAGCAGTCCGTTTCGTAAGTCATCGAAAAGATCGCCGTTTAATCCGATGATATCCAAGCGAACCTGGGGAGCCTGCTGAAGGATTTGTTTGAGTGCGGGAAAGAGAAAGGCCAGAATGCCGTTATCAGCTGCTGCGATGCGAAATGTGCGGTTCAATCCGGCAGGATCAAAGACGGAGGGAGCAGATAGTTTTTCCAGACGATGAAGAATGTCGTCGATATCTGGTAGCAACTCCCTCATGCGGGAAGTTGGCACCATACGCGGCCCACTTCGAATAAACAGCTCGTCGCCGAAAAACTCTCGCGCGGAGGAAAGAGCACGGCTGATGGTTGCAGTCGACGTACCGAGTTCATTGCCCGTTAGCGTAAGACTCATTGTGCGTGAAAGCGATGAGAGTACCAGCAAAACGGAATTGTCAGGGTATGAACGATGTTGGGTTTGCATGTGCAAGATCCAGACTCGAATGACGCTTGATCAAAACTTGTCAGCGTTTGTTTTTCTCTTTGATGCACTCAATCCTAAAAGTCCTTTGCAGATCTTGCAACAGCACTTTACGAGAGTTGCTGACGCATTCTGGGTATGAGCCGATTTTCTTGAAATTCAAGTCTCTATAGACTGATTTTCACAGGTTGGTTCGTTTAACAAACAGCGAATCGGCATGTCATTTTGAACGAGGAGAAAGACAAATGAAGATCATTCATCTGACGATTGCTGCTGCCGCAGTGGCCTTTTCAATGGCAGCTTCTGCTGAATCTATGGCACCGGCTCCCACTCCCAAGGGTACGCATCTGGGCAACGTGATCGTTAATCCGTATGGCTATTCACCCTTGACGGCTGTGATTAATCGCAATACCAAGAATCCGACAGATATCAAGGTCACGGTAAAAGGCAAGCCCAACGGAGGGGTTGACATCAGTTACGACGTGGGACGCATGACGCTTTTGTCTAATGATGGCATTCCGGTCTTCGGTCTTTATCCTGACTACCGCAATACAGTGGTTGTCAGCTATAAGCTTGACGGCAAAAAAATTACGGATACATACAGCATTGTGACTCCTGCACTCACAATGCATTACATGGATAATCGCAACATCACGGCTCTTCCGCAGCCTAAAGTCACAAAATTGGATCCGAAGTTCAAGAATCGCTTGTACTTCGTGAACTCTGGAACACGTCCTCCAAAGGGATCCGAAGTAAATTGGATCATGCCTAAGACGCCGCAGATGAGTAAGAGCGCGGCCAATCCCTCTGGTGGTTCTCTTGCCTTTGAGACAATTCCTCTGAATTATGTGGTGGATACGCAAGGCGAGTTCCGTTGGTGGCTTGAGCCTGAAGCTATTTACGATGGTATTAACTACAACATTGCCGACCGCGGCTACGCCATGGGGTTCTATCCGACGAAGACCGGAACCTACACGTTGGTGCAGGGGCAGCGCTGGATTGAATTGAATCTTGCAGGTCGAATCGTAGCCAAGCATCCGTTGCCTCCCGGATATATTGACCTTAGTCACGCTTCGTGGGAAATGCCCAATGGACATGTGTTGCTGCGTGCCGCCAAGTATCGCTATCACCGCCCGGATGGACAAGTGGTGCAAACTGTTCGTGACTTTATTCTCGAAGTTGACCGTTCAGGAAATGTGATCGATGAGTGGGATCTCAATACGATTCTTGACCCCACGCGTGATGATCTGATCAAAAATCTCGATCTTGGCGCTGTGTGTATGAATGTCGATTTGGATGCTCAGGGGCAGAGTGTGGGTTCTGAACCTTTGGCTCCCTTTGGGGATGCTGCAGGCGTTGGAACAGGACGCAATTGGGCTCACGTCAACTCTGTTGCATACGATCCAAGTGATGATTCCATCATCATTTCAGCTCGCCATCAGGGGGTGATGAAGATTGGACGCGATAAGCAGGTGAAATGGATCCTGGCTCCTTCAACAGGCTGGAAGAACGGGTTAGAAAAGAAGTTGCTCAAGCCGATTGATGCGCATGGTAAGCCCATTAAGTGCACTCCGACTGGTGATTGCGAAGGCGGATTTGACTTCACATACACACAACATGCTGCATGGCCCCGTGCATCTAAGAATGGATCGATTGTCGTGTTTGACAATGGACAGGTTCGTCATTACGAACAGCCTGCTTTGCCGGAAATGAATTATTCGCGCATGGTCGAATATAAGATCGACATGAAGAATATGACAGTTCAACAGACCTGGGAGTACGGCAAGGATCGTGGTTATGAAAGCTTCTCGCCGATTACCTCCAATGCTGCTTACCAGGCAGATAAAAACACGATGTTCGGATTCTACGGATCGGTGGGTTTGTTTGATCAGACCAAGGGTACGATCGGTCGTCTTCAGGAAATCGATTACAAGACTAAGGAAGTGAAGGTTGAAATCGATGTCTACAACAACAAAGCGTCAGCACCTCATTATCAAGGGCATATTGTGGATTTGAAGCAGGCTTTCGCCAAATAATGTTCAGTCATTGAGCAGAGCAAAAAAGGGGATCTGGGGATTCCCTTTTTTGTTATCTGTTGTTTTTGTCTGGCAAGCATACAATCGCCTCAGGGAGGAATATGTTCCATGTGGCTGACGTATGCTTGCCTTTCGGCATTGTTTGCAGGACTCACGGCTGTTTTGGCCAAGTGCGGCATTGCAAAGACCGATTCCACTGTGGCAACTGCAATTCGCACCATCGTGGTGTTGATTTTTTCCTGGCTTATTGTCTTTGCCATCGGATCACATGAGAACATACGGACGTTGTCGTTTGAAACGTGGTTGTTTTTGATCCTTTCTGGTCTTGCAACGGGAGCTTCATGGCTGAGTTACTTTAAGGCGCTGCAGCTTGGAGATGTCAACAAGGTAGTGCCCGTAGATAAGACGAGCACAATATTGACGATCTTATTTGCCGTTGTTTTTCTGGGGGAAAAATTTACCTTGATTACAGCGTTGGCCATGCTGCTTATCATGGCTGGAACGTTGTTTATGATTGAGAAAAAGAGATCGGATCATGCCGTGTCCGGTCGTAGATGGCTTCTGTATGCGGTCATGTCGGCAGTGTTTGCGGCCTTGACTGCAATACTGGGCAAGATAGGCATCGAAGGCGTTGAATCCAATCTTGGGACGGCTATTCGGACTTTGGTTGTGCTGTTGATGTCTTGGATGATGGTTTTTGTAACCGGAAAGACAAAGGAAATCGGAAAAGCACCTCGTAAAGAATTGCTGTTTATTGTTCTTTCGGGGCTGGCAACCGGAGGTTCATGGCTGTGTTATTACAAGGCTTTGCAGACGGGACCTGCTAGCGTTGTTGTTCCGATCGATAAACTCAGCATTCTGGTCACAGTAATGTTTTCTTGGCTCTTTTTCAAAGAGCGGCTCAATGGCAAAGGCGCAATAGGGCTCATGATGATCGTCGTTGGCACGCTTTTGTTGTTGCTCTGATCGTCTGACGACCTTAGTCGCATCTTCACTTCTGATCTGAAAAGGGATTTTTCATGCTTTTGCAGTTTGCATCCGATTTGCATTTAGAAAATCCGGCCAACAGAGATTATGTGATCAACGGAGGATTGCGAGCTTTGGGCGAATGCTTGATTTTGGCTGGAGACGTAGCGCTACTGAGCGATCTGCACGCGTTTGATTGGTTTTGGGACTGGTGCGGGCAACATTATCGTCAGACGTGGATTGTTCCTGGAAACCATGAGTTTTATGGTCAAGCGGAAGCATCATTAAGCGGAGATGTTCTCAGACTTGCACTGAGATCCAATGTTGAGTACCTCAACAATGTCAGCGTTGAGTACGAAGGTGTTCACATAGTTTGCACAACGTTGTGGTCCGCAATCAAAGACCCTTGTCAGCGAGAGATCGTGCAGCGTCAGATTGCTGACTATAGATGCATTCGGAAAGCGGATCGGGCAGTGACGATTGAGGAAATCAATGGACTGCAAGAAAGATCGCTCGCATTTTTGGAGTCGTCTTTAAACAACGTAGAGCCAAGCAAGACGGTGGTTGTTACTCACCATGTGCCGATACCGGAATTAACGCCGCAACGGTACAGAACTTCAGAGGTAAAGGCGGCCTTTATTGCGGATTGCCGAGATTTGGTACTCAAATGGCGTCCGGCATATTGGATTTATGGTCATTCTCATGTATCAGATCGACGGTGTTGCTTTGAGACATGCTTCGTCTCCAATCAACTCGGAACAGTTCGATCAAATAAAACTCTGAATTTCAATTCAGGTGCGGTGCTGAAAATCTAATACGGCAGGAGTGTCGATGGTTGCGAGTGTTCCGATACGCTTAAGAAGCAGCTTTGCTGCAAGCATTTGCCCCACATTGGCCGCAACCATCCGAGGGGGTATCTTGACAGGTTTTGTTCGATAGGTGTTTGTTGATCACGCAATTCTTACAATGAGAAAGCGCTTCGTCGGACATTTCGTTGAAATTATGAAACTGAGCCGACCATTGGCAAATGTTTCGCAGATAAGGCACCAGACTTTTGCCTTTTTCGGTTAGCGAATATTCCACACGAGGGGGAATTTCCGCGAATTGCCTGCGTTCAACCAAGTCGTGTCCGATAAGTTCCTTGAGAGTACTGGCTAGAACTGTATCGGAGACATTTTCAAGTGCTTTTTTTATGTCGTTGTAGCGCACGCTGCCTTCAGAATAGAGAAGGCACAAGATACGTGACTTCCAACGGCCGCTAAAAAACTCAAGAGCAAATTCCAAAGGACAACGCAGGTCTTTAGGAAGCTTCGGCTGATACATAACCGTCCCTGAATCAGGTACTTTTAAAAGCCGAATCTTAGCACTGCGGATTAACCCGCTACGATATTTGTCCAGGCTCGATTAAGCAAAAAGGCTTAAGACTCATTACTAAGCAATTAATGAGTCAATCATTGTTTTCTTAAGGTCTTTGCTGTTTTCTTTGGATTCATAGAATCGAAGACAGGTGTCGCTTTCTGTTGACTCATCAGCCGCTGGAAGTGAGAAAAAGTCTTTGACATCAACGCCAGTCGGTTGAGTGCAGAAACAATGCATTACGCATCGGTGCACCGCGTACACGATAAAAAAACAGGAGAAGAAGATGGCAGACGTCAAACTTCCTCACATTTCCAGACGTGCTCTATTGGGGGCGGCTGGGGCGACTGCCGCGACATCCTCATTAGGATGGGCGGCGGCCAAACAAGAAGTTGAGACTCTCAAAAAGAAGGGCTGGAAGGCTTATCCCGTCGGTTGCTGTATGTGCGGCGCTCGGTGCGGACTTTTAGCAATGCACAAGGAAGGCGAAAAGCCTTCACGTGCCAGCATTCGAATTCTTCCCAACCCTGATCATCCGCAGCGAGGCTTTTGCGGTCGAGGTGCGGCGGCGCTCTGGGCATGGGATCATCCGATGCGCATCCGCAAACCCTTAAAGCGCAAGGGAGAGCGCGGCAGCGGTGAATTTGAGGAAATTTCTTGGGATCAGGCGCTCAATGAAATTGCTGCCAAACTGAAGGATATTGTCGCCAAGAATGGTGAGCAGTCCGTTGTCTTGACGAGTCATAACTTCACGGCTTATCAGAATTGGTTCGCTCCGGCGTTGGGAACACCCAACGTGATCAATCACTCGGCAACCTGCAATTCTGCTTCAACCTTCGGCCGACGCTTGATTTTTGGTCCGACTTTCTCCGGGTTAGGAAGGGTGGAACCAGACTACCTCAACGTACGTTATTTGCTGTTGGTCGGCCGTACGCTCAATTGCGCAATGGGCGTTTTTTCGACGGCTTCTCAGGCTCGTGAAAATGGTGCGCGTCTTGTGTTTGTGGATCCGCGCATGCCTGAAGGCGCTTTGGGTGAATCTGAATGGATTCCCATTAAGCCCGGTACAGACGCGGCCTTCCTGCACGGTTTGATTTTTGTTGGATTGCGTGAAAATCTCTGCAATCTGGAGTGGATGCGCAAGTGGACGAACTCGCCTTGTCTGGTGACCGATGACTACAAGCCGATTACGGAAGATATGGTGAAGTCGGGCGGGCGCAAGCGTTACTTCGCCGTGATTGACGAACATACCGGCAATCTTGTATTCCAAGGACCGAAACTCAATGAAAAGGGACAGCCCATCGGTTTTGATGAGTCTCCTGAAGTCCTTGC
>DXSO01000010.1:0-19975 GCA_019410445.1 Sutterella sp. | reverse complement strand
ACTCGAGTGCACGCTCGTACGGTATTTGAGGCATTCAAGCAAGCCAATGCCAAATACACGCCTGAATTTGTGGCAAAGACAACGGGTATTCCTGCCAAACGCATTATTGAAACGGCTCGAGACTTCTTCAATCTCGGCGGTGTGTGTGATGACGGGTGGTACTCATCTCGTAACGGCAATGATGTTGAATGCTATGAGCTGATGAGCTTGATCAACCTCTTTACCGGTCAAATGGATCGCAAGGGCGGTTTCATTGTGACGCAGGGAGCCGGGGTCGGCGGGCCTGGTGTTAAGAAGGCAGGTACTAAGTGCACGGGTCCAACGGGAGTGACTTGGGAAATCAAGCCCGGGAAGCCGCTGGACAAGCTCTTTTACCCAGAGGGCATTGGCACGTTGTGGCCGGCTCTGGAAGCGGCAAAAACCGGCAAACCGTATCCTGTGCGTGCTTTGATCATGACGGGGTGCTCCATGTTCCATCGAGAAGCCAATTCGGCTCGTTTGATCGAAGGCTTCAAGGCTATGGAACTGATCGTGAGTCAGGATATTCTTCCCCAAGAGTCCAACGACTGGGCCGATTATGTTTTGCCGAGTACGTTCTTCCTGGAAAATCATGAATATTTGGGTGTGAACTATGCTCGCGACGGTTGGGCGCATAAGTCTGACGCATTAATTGATCCGCCCGAAGGTGTTGAAGCCCGTCACGACATTTGGCAGTTCTGCGAAATTTTGCGTCGTATGGATCCTGCCTTGGCCGCCCGTTTGGGATATAACGAAGAAATCAAGGACCGCGCTGGCTGGAAGAAGTGGTTCAATGAGCAGCTCGTTGATGGAGCTTGGAAGAAGTTCATTGCCAATAAAAATAAAGCCAAACCGGGTGAGGGTGATCGCATTGCCGCAGAAGTTGAAGAGAAGGGGTATTCACTTGTTGCGACCAAGAAGTACGATCAGATTCCGTACAAGCAGCCCTTTACGACACCTACGGGCAAGGGTGAAATCATCAGTTTCTATGCGGTGTACCAACCATCGGCCAAAGGCATTAGCCCGATGCCGGAGTATTACCCCACGCCTGCTTATACGCATCCGAAGCCTGCAAGCAACGAATTTGTGATTGCCTCTGGTAAAGATTCAGCGTCGTGTTGCGGTGTAACGCTCTTTACGTATCCGACGCGATTTACCGGTGATCGAACGATTTGGATGAATCCTCTGGATGCCGAGCGTTTGGGAATTCAAACGGGCGACATGATTGAACTCGAAGGCATCGACCTTCCGGTGAAGGGACAAGCAAAGGTCACGGTCACAAATCGCGTGATTGCCGGTTCGCTCTTTGCTTACGGCTTCTCGGGCGGTGTTCGAACCAAAAAACTCCTGCCTGAATACGAATGGGTTCGCGAAGGTGTCAATACAAACTGGTTTGCCACTGGCAAGAGCCAGGTTGCCTGCGGGAACATGAGTAACAACGTTACCGTTCGCATCAAGCGCGTGTAAGGAGTCGAAAGATGGCGAAAAAACAACTTGCGCATCTTTTTGATGCGACGAAATGCATCGGCTGCCAGGCCTGTATCGTGAGTTGCGTGGAAACGAACTATCCCGAAATGGTCGGGCGGCATGTTGAAGGCAAAAATTGGTTGGCGTCCAATATCCGTCGCTATACGGCTAATCTGGCCAAACGACCGGTTCAGCTTCTCGTGCAGTGTCAACAGTGCTCGGATGCTCCGTGCGTAAAGACGTGTCCTTTTGGAGCTAACTACTACGATGAAAACGGGTTGGTGCGCAACGATCCCAAACGCTGCATCGGCTGCAATTACTGTATTGCATCGTGTCCATACGATGCACGGTGGTCGCATCCGATCACCGGTTTGCCGTCCAAGTGCATGGGCAGCGGCTGCCTGGAGCGCATTGAGGACGGGTTGCAGCCGGCTTGTGTGAGTGCCTGCCCCGTATCGGCACGTCTGTTCGGCGATATCAATGATCCCGACAGCGACATTTCTCGCAAGATCAGTGTTGCCAAGACTCAAAAACTTCTTGAGTCTCATGGAACGAAACCTAACTTTTTCGTGGTGGTGCAGAAATGATGGAATTCACAAATCTCACGATGCAGCTTCAGTCCGCGAATTGGGGTTGGTCGATTGCCTTCTTTCTTTGGTTCATCGGCTTGTCCGGGATGGGAATGTTCCTGAACGGATGGGTGCGTGAAAAGGCGTTGGTGTATCTGTGTGCAGCAGCAAGCATTCTGGGTACGCTTTTGGTCGTGAGCCACTTGGCTCGTCTGACGAACCTGCCGATGGCTGCCTGGCATACGTTGACGAATTTCAGCTTCAACTTTGGCAGCTGGATGATGATCGGTATGCTCTTGCTGACGCTGCAGTGCTGCGTTACGGTGTTTTATGCTCTGGCGTTAGCCGGCGTATTCAAGAGCTGCAAGAACCTGGTTCTGGGCGATGGATTCAATCGTATGGCCATGGCTCTTGGTGTTGTGGTGACGATCTACTCGGGCTTTTTGCTCACGCAGGCTGTCGGTGTCACTCTGTGGAATACGGCACTGATTCCGCTGCTGTGGATCATGTCCGGTATGGCAAGTGCGATTAGCTCGATTGAGCTGATGATGGTTGCCGGACAGATCCCTGCTGAAAAGGTTCGTTGGAGTCGCCGCACTGCACTGTGGACGGAAGCAGCAGAACTCTTTACCATCTTCGCATTCGTGCATGTGGCATTGAGCTCTGCGTCGGCTGCGGCTCGAGTGGGCGCCGAATCCATGATTGACGGTCCGTATTCTCTGATGTTCTGGCTCGGTGTTGTGGTTTTCGGCTCGATTATTCCGTTGTCGATCAATCTTGTGACCCGTAAGCACGCTGCTTTGGCCGTATCTGCCGTATTGGGTTTGGCCGGTGCGTTGATGCTGCGAGCCAGCGTGCTCTTTGCCGGTTACTACGAACCGCTCTTTTTCTAAAGCCAAAGGTTGTTGACCGTGTGTCGGAAACTTAGACTGGGTTCCCGACACAAATAAACGGCGAGATGCCAAACCGTTTTTCGGTGGGGCGTTTCGCCGTTGTGTTATGCGGCAGGCTTGAGAAGTTTTTGAAGCAGTCCGATCAACAGCAATTGTTCCGCTTGCGTCAATGTTTCGGAAAAGTCGGCAATTTGCTTGAAATAGTTCGGTAAGGCAGTACGGAGGGTTTCTTCGCCTTTATCGGTGAGACTCAATGTCACTGCCCGTCGATCCATTGGATTGATACTCCGTTGAACCAATGGGTCGGATTCCTTGAGCATGCGACTGAGCATGATAGAAGTGGTGGCGTCTGTCACGCCAAGCTGACGAGCCAGCATGCCGAGAGACATTGAACCGCCGGCTTTTTTGAGCGTGGCAAGCAACAGCAGTTTGGCTTCGGATAGCCCGACGTCTTGAATAGGACGGTAAACCTTGTCGCGCACGGCATCGGCCGCAAACGTCAGGTGCAGTAATAAATCCAAGGCCGTGATTTCCGATGGATTAAGTTGCCGAGGATGAATGTTTAATAAATTTTCCCGAATTGTCGTAAGGCGTTGCAGCTGTTTCATGGAAAGTCTCAAAATAATTTGACGGCTAATTATAAATATCATGGACTGATGATCGGATAAATGCAATCGCACTGAGAATATTTCGAGAAAGTTCTTAAGCGCGGGCAGCGGCAGGATGCGCCATAATCCCAATTAGTCTTATAGGAAAGCTCTGGTGCATCCACGCAGTTCAGAGTTCAAAGGAGTAGAACCCATGACTAAACTGACGCGTCGCGGCGCTCTCGGATTGGCAGCCTCTGTTTTGGCCTTCAGTGCAACGGCGCATGCCAAACCAGCAAAAGTCCCGCAGGGATGGGACGGCAAAAAAATGTATGAAACGATGATCAAGGATGGTTGCGGGTTCCGTTCGGCGACGCCGGCCGATGTAAAAAAGACCGCGCATGTCTTCTTTGATACGCAATGTCCGGATTGCATCCGCCTGATGGATCGCATCATGCCTTTGCAGGATCGAATTGCTGTTATGTACTATCCGATAGCACTGCTTAATCCGCATTGTGAACCGCAGGGAGCGTTGATTCTCGGTTCCAAGGATCCGTATGCTGCGCTTGTTCGTCATCACGAGCACTTCCGTGATGCGGATTTCCGTGGTTTGCGCTACGAAGGAGCAGACTTGCCCTATGAGTTGCGCAATAAGGTCTGGATCAACACCAAGTTGCATCGTCGCAGTGGCTGCCGTGCAGTTCCGTATGGCGTGTACCTTAATTCCAAGGGTGAATATGTGCCGTTTGATGAGAATCTCACGACGGCCGAACTTGCTGAGCTTTTTGAGCTTTAAAGAAAAGATCAGTTGAAACAGTGGCACAAACGGCGTTTGGCTCTAAATCGGCTTTGCGCTGTTTGTGCTTTGATTTCAAGGAGGCACTTGATGCAACGCATGTTGGCGGCGCTTGTTTTGTTGGCCGTATTCGGATTGGGTGTCTCCGAAGAAATTTGTCTGGCTCAGACGCGCTACTACGATGAAGCGGGACGTTACCAGGGCAGAACGGACACATCAGGTCGCCATTATGATGCCCAAGGCCGCTATCTGGGGCGACGGGATTCGCAGGGACGTTACTACGACTCTCAAGGGCGTTACCTAGGACGGCAAGATTCCAACGGCCGCTACTATGACGCACAAGGACGTTACCAAGGGCGAGAAGATTCATCCGGTCGATACTATGACTCGCAAGGTCGCTACCAGGGTCGACAGGATGCGCAAGGTCGCAGTTACGATTCGTTGGGGCGTTATCGAGGGCAGTCTCGAAGCGAAAAGTAGAGGCTTTCAACGGCCAGCTTTTTCATCATCACTCCATTGGGAGTAGGGGCGTTCTGATAAAGCCGAGTTGTAGTAACGCGGAAAACTCGTCACTTCGCGACCGACCCACTCCGGCAGTTCAATTTGCTCGTTTTCGCAAGAAAGTTCCACTTCTGCAACGACAAGTCCTTTGTTGTCACCGAAGAAGCAGTCAATTTCCCAGATTTTCCCTGCATATTCAATTGTCGTGCGTGTTTTTTCGATAAGCGGTTTGAGTGCCAAAGTATCGAGCAGCGCTTCGCCGTCAGTTTTTGGAATTTCGTACTCAAATTCTGTTCGGATCGCACCTGTGTTGCGGCCTTTGATGGTGAGATAGGCTTTGTCGTCCTTGACACGAACCCTCACGGTACGCTCAATGTCTCTAGACAGATAGCCTTGTCGAATCACAGAGTGAGAGGTTTTGTTCTGCCACGAATTGCTCGTTACAAGAAATTTGCGTTCGATTTCCAGTGCCATATGAATTTTCCCAACAGAAATTTTTAATTCAACCGCTCCACGCCCGGCCCTGAGAGCTCGCTGCGACCGCCCGACATCGGGATGACATCAATGATGGTTGCTATGCGTTCGCGAATTTCACCGACATGCGAAATGATGCCGATCATTTTGCCTTCGTTTTGCAGAGCTGCCAGGGCGTTCATTGCTTCTTCAAGCGTATCGGGATCCAAAGACCCAAACCCTTCGTCAAGGAAAAGAGATTCCACTTTGACGTTGCGACTTGCCATTGCCGACAGCCCAAGAGCCAGAGAAAGACTGACGAGAAAGGATTCTCCGCCGGAAAGATTGTCCGCGCTTCGTTCAATGCCTCCTTGAAAGGTATCGATCACGTTGAGTTTCAAAGCTTCTGAGGAACTCTTTTTGAGAATATATCGAGGAGAAATCTTTGAAAGCGCTCGGTTGGCGTGGTGCAGAAGCGTTTCGAACGTCATTGACTGCACAAACGTACGGTAACGTTTTCCGTTGGCAGAACCGATCAGCTCATTGAGTTTTGTCCAGATGGAAAGGTTGTCCTCTTGCAATTTAACAGCCTCAAGCTTTTCAGCTAGAAACTGGCGTTGGACGTCATCGTTGGCGATCGTGTTGAGCAAGCGTCCTTTTTCTTCCATCATTTCAGACAGCTCGGTTTGAATCTGCTGCATTTGAGTTTCAACGGTTTGAACGGATAAATCAGGATCTGTGGTTGCCGTAAGACTTTCAAGCTGAGAGCGCGTGCTATCCAGATTGCGAGTCAGCTCTTTTACTCGATCGTCCAGTCGAGCATATTTTTCCGTTCGGCACTGCAGTTCATCTTCGGTTATAAGCGCATTCAGCCAGCAGTCGTCGTTGCTAAAGCCTGCAGACTCTCTTTGTTGTGCCCAACAGTTTTGCGCAATGTCGAGTTGTTGCGATTCTTCGCTAAGCTGTTTTGTGACGTTGCGCAATTGTCCCGTGAGCGTGTCGAGTAATTCCCGCTGACGTTCAAGCCGTGTTTTGAGAAGCTCTGTTTTTTGCTGCGATTCATTGCGTTTGCACTTCAAGGCATGCTCTTCAGCATCGGTATTTTTTTCTCCGAAAAGAGCAATGCGTTTGCTTTGTCTGAGAAAGTACTGCATTTGTGCTTCGGCAATGGCATCGTCAAGAGCAGTGATGCGTTCCTGGATCTGATTCTGCAGTTGACGTTGCTCAAGAAGGGTGCAGTCCAAAGCTGTCAGCTTGGTTTGAATCTCTGACAGACGATCAAGATTGCGTTGATGCAAGTCGAGTTCCTTATGCAGACGCGTTTTCCAGGCGTTTGTGGATGGTATATCCATGGGTGGTTTGACGAGTCCCGAGCAAGCGGCTGCCAGCATTTCCTGAGCTTTTTGGAGTTGAGTGAGCGCTTGTTGATATTCGGATTGCGCCGCGGCATGTGTTGTGACGGCTTCTTGCACCTGAAGCTTGCATGACTGAAGAGCAGTATTGTTGGCTTCCAGCCTTTCCAAGGCTTTTTCAAGTTCATGATTCAGCGAACTGCGTTGATCGTCGAGATCAGCGAGCATTTTCAGCCGGCTGCTCAGTGCGTTTGCCTGCGCTTGAGAGGCTGACAATGCATCTTCGACCGCTCTGCCGTTATGCGAAGAAATGGCGAGCTGCTTGAATAATGTGACAGTGTCACTGTGCAGCCGGTCAATGTCTTTCTGAAGGCTTGCAGATGTACATTGAGCCGCAAGCAGAGTACCTTGCTGTTGTGCACGTTCAGTCGCAAGACGCGTTATTTCGATCTGAACCTGCTTTAGCTTTTCTTTGAGCTGATTTGTCTTTTGGACATCCGTTGAGAGTACGTCGGGTTTGTTTTTGACGTAAGGATGATGAATTGAGCCGCATAATGGACAAGGCGTTCCATCGGATAGCTTGGAGCGCTCGAGACTGAGGCGCTCGACGAGTGAACGCATCTCATCGAGTTCTTGCTGCGCATCAATGTTTTGCTGCAAACTCTGAGCCAAGGCTTCCTTGGTTTTTAATTGCTGCTCACTGGTCTGAAGTGCTCTTTGAATTGTGTTTATTTCAAGAGTCTTATTTGCAAGTTGTCGTGATTTTTCATCTTTTTCCGCTAACTTTTGCAAAAGTCCCTCAAGAAATGTGATGCGAGCATCGATTTTGTTTTTCGCCAGAGCCAAAGTTTGCAAATTGTCGCCGGAGGCTATCTGACGACGAGATGCATCGTTATCGTTCAGCGCTTGACGAGCTGCGCGTACGGCACAAAGTGCCGGTTCCATAGATTGTTGGGCTAAAGCTTCTTTCTGGCGGATGCATGTGAGAGATTCCTGGGCGACTGCAAGAGTATCTGCGCGTTGTGTTTTTTGTGCTTCGCTTTCGATGAAGTGCGCAAGGGCGGATTGGATATCCGCTTGTCGAGCAAAAAGCTTCGCCGAAGGTGTATCCGGGGAGACAGCCTTTTCTAAATTTTGTTTCTCGCACAATAGATGTTGTCGTGCTTGTGCCGCAGCTTGTGTTTTGTCTTGACTTTGTTTCAGGAAACCGTTCTCGCGCGCACGTTGAGCCTGCTTTTCCGTGAGCTGTTTGTTTTCCTGCACCAGCGTTGCGTCGAGTTGGCGTACTGTTGTCAGTATCGGCAGGAGGTCATCAAATGCGGTTTGCAGTGAATCCGATGCTGTTTTGGCGTCAAGATATTCCCGGTTGATTTTCTCGAAGTTTGTACGTGCAGAGGTTGCCGTGGCAGTCAATTCCGCACAGCGTTGATTGAAAGAGGCTACGCGTTTTTGAGCTTGGATAAAAGCAGCGTGTTGCGGCTTAATGCGCAGGGCTCGACGAGCAAGGTCTGTTGCAAGCCGTTCATTTCGAAGTTCTTCGAGGTTTTGCTCAACGGCGGCAAGTTCCTTTTGTGTTTTAACCAACGTTTGAGCGGTCAGATCTCTGAGCCTGAGTTTTTCACAAAGGCGCTGCCTTTCGCTCAGGGTCAGATTGGACTGGGTGATGCGGTTCAATGTGTTTGTAAGCTTGCGTTGCAGCTCTTGTCTGGCATCTTCCGACAGAATGTTTGCTGTATCAGCCGCGGTTTTGAGTGCGCTTAACTTGTCGACTTCGCCTTTGTATCGGTTGTAGACAGCCTGAGAGATTTTTGAGTAAATTTCCGTGCCTGTGATGGCTTCGAGTGCGTTAGAGCGTTCATCGTCCTTGGCTTTGAGAAAGACCGAGAAATTGCCTAGCGCCAGTAAAGCCGAACGCGTGAACTGTTCGAATGTCAGACCGGTGATTTCGGTGATGAGACCAGTAAAGCGTTTTTTATATTTGGCTTCCAAAATCTCCCACTTTGCTTCGAGTTCATTCCAACGGCACAACTCAATTGTTGCGCTTTGCAATTTGCCATCTGCTTTGTTTCGGGCTCGTCGTTGAGAGTAAAGAGCTCGGTAGCGTTCGCCTTTGGCCAGAAACGTAACTTCGCTTTCCAACAGCGCAGTGCCGCGCGTCATGGCTTCGTTCGCGTTGACCGATAGTTCGCCCAGTCGAGGA
Source organism: Sutterella sp. (assembly GCA_019410445.1). GTDB lineage: Bacteria > Pseudomonadota > Gammaproteobacteria > Burkholderiales > Burkholderiaceae_F > Duodenibacillus. Next base: position 11,139 of record DXSO01000010.1, on the reverse strand, counting down.
GTGCTGCCGTAAAGGGCGATGCAAATTGCATCAAGCAGCGATGATTTGCCGGCTCCCGTAGGCCCGCAGATTGCAAACAAGCCGCCTGCGCTGTAGGCAGGATCTTCGAAGTTGACGGACCAGTTGCCTTTCAGCGAGTTGATGTTTTGAACACGTACCTTAAGGATTCTCATGCTTGCGGTTCCTGTTGGCGAACGTTTTCCAGAATTTCGTTATATGCCGCAATAAGCCGTTGTTTGAGTTCATCGGTTAACTCAAGGCCGCCGGCTTCTTGTTTTTGAAGGCACAGTGCAAACATGTCTTCGGGGGTGACGCTTTCGACGTCTCCGATGAGATCCTCCGAGTTTAGTTGAGCTTGGGCAACAGGCAAACTGACTACGCGAACAAGCGTGACGGCGCTGTTTTGTGTCAGATCCCGACATGCCGCAGCCAGATCCGGTGCGAAAGTGCCTTCGGTATGAAGAACTTCGCACAAAACAGGTTGGGCGCGCACGACAAGATCTTGAAGTGACTGTTTGACACGCGTTTCATTGCCAATGATGCGAACCAGCGAGTCGAAAGCCGGAACTGGCAGAGTACGGGCATGACAGCATTTTCCTTGCGTATCGATCAGACAGACGCTTTTACATGCTTGTCGTTCAGAAAAGTCCAGAGCGATGGGGCTGCCGCAGTAACGACGTGTCTCACATTGAGCGAGACGTTGGGCTTTGTGCAGGTGCCCCAGGGCAAGGTAATCAATTTCAGGAGGGAAAGCAGAAGCAGGAATTTGACCGAGAGAACCGATATAAAGACCGCGCTCTTCCGTCAGCGACTCGCAGTCGGCTGCAAACAGATGGCCTGTAGCAATGAAAGGAATATCGGCATCTGCTCGCAGTTCGAGAGCTTTCTCAGTGACCGCTCGATAGTGATCTATGACTGCTGCGATGAGTTTATTTTCTTTGTCTTGCTGTGTTTCATTCTCAACACTTGTGCGAAGGTCGCGTTCTCGCAGATACGGAACAGCAGCAATGACGGCCGCAGGGCGGTTATCGGGGTCTTTGATCAGAATGACTTCATCGGCAGGATTGCTTGAGGCTTGTCCGACTACGATGATATTCAATTCTTTGAGAAGCGCTTTGGGAGCATTCAACAGAGTGGGAGAGTCGTGATTGCCGGCGATGATGACGACATGCCGACATGGACTCAATGAGCTGACGCCGGCAAGAAAATGATAGTAAGCGCGTTGCATGCGATGCGATGGAGTCGCATTGTCAAAGACATCGCCAGCAATGAGAAGGCAGTCAACGGCCTCGGAACGGATTGTTTTTAGGAGCCACTCGAGAAAATGCTCGAAGGTCTCATCTCGGTTGACGCCATACAGGCTGCGGCCGAGATGAATGTCGGAGGTGTGAAGAAAACGCATGAAGGAAGAACTCTCGGACAATGGCGCAGAGTTCTCACTATAAACGGAGTTTTGCGAAGATGTGCGTTTTTTAGCCGAGGTTTTGCCACCAAGCCTGTGAATCTTTTGTGGGAGATTCCAGGAAAAGAGGTTGTCCGATTAAAGGAGTTGCCAACGGAATGTTGAGCTCTTTTGTAATGTGCAATGCAGCCTCTAAGGGAGCGAACCATGCATGACGACTCAGTTCGAATTTGGCGTTATGACATGGCATGACACAGCGAGGTCTGAGTTCAGAGACGGCCGCCTTCCATGCAGGTGGCAACAAATGGATGCCTGCCCAGTCTGGGTTGTATTGACCATCTTCGACAATGGCAAGGTCGATTCGACCGAAGTCGCAAGTAATCTGGCGGAAATGACGACCGTAACCTCCATCGCCGCTTAGATAGAGACGGAAATTTTCGAACTGCAGTATGAAACCAGCCCAGAGTGTCAGATTGCGTTTGAATGTTCGACCGGAAAAATGTTGGGAGGGTACGCAGGAGATGCGTGCTTGTCTGCCGAGTTGTGTTGTTTCTCCCCAATCAAGCTCAGTGATGATGGACGGATCCCAGCCCCAGTATTCCAGATGTGCTCCGACTCCCAGAGGGCAGATCACGCGCGCAGTTCGATTTTTGAGTTCCAACATCGTATCCATGTCCAGATGATCGTAGTGATCATGTGTCAGAAGGAGAATGTCAAGCGCGGGAATATCCTGCGGCTGATAGATATCGGAACCGGGAAAGGGTTTGAAAAAGGATTTCAAAGGAAAGCAGGAGTGCAATGCGGGATCTACGGCGATACGAAAACCGGGAAGTTTGATAAAAAAGCCCGAGTGTCCGAACCAAACCATCTGTCCGTCGGCAAGGTCATTGAGGTTTGTTTTAATGGCTGGGAGACGTTTGATAGGGCGACGGTCTGCCGTATCTTCAAGCAAAAATTTCAAAAGACCGGCGGATCGGTTGCGATCGATCGGATCAATGACTGGTGTGAGGTTGCGAAAGGCTCCGTTTTGGAAGTGACGAGATGCCTGAATGCGTTCCAGTCGTGCGCCTGATGGAGAGTTTCCCAATGCACTCAATGCCTTCAGTCCTTCTTGTGCGGCAGCATGCAAGGGGCCTGTGCCGGCGGCTAAGACGACAGCGGAAGTCAAAAGGGTTCGACGATGCATGAGTGCAATTGATCAAAGAGGTTAAAGAAGATTTTTCACAAAATATGGAAGCTATTTTCCGCGTATTTTGCGCGAATTTTCACACTGAGCAAAACAATGAGAATGCATGTAAAAAAATTCCCGCTTACGAGCAATCTGTAAGCGGGAATTTTTATGACTTAAGGCAACGATCAGTAGTTGTAACCTTCTTTGAGCCAACGAGCAACGTCAATGGCGCAGTAGGTCAGGATGCCATCGGCACCGGCGCGTTTGCAGCAGATCATCGACTCCATCGTGATCTTCTTTTCGTCAATGCAGCCGGCGGCAGCAGCGCACTTAATCATGGCGTATTCACCGGAGACGTGGTAGACGAAGGTCGGAGCCTTGAATTCGTCCTTGACCAAACGCACGATGTCGAGATAGGGCATGCCGGGTTTGACCATAACCATATCGGCGCCTTCGGCAAGATCCAAACCCACTTCCCAAAGGGCTTCGTTGCTGTTGGCCGGATCCTGTTGGTAGGCGGACTTGGAGGTTTTACCGAGGTTGCTTGCCGAGCCGACCGCATCGCGGAAGGGACCGTAGAAGGCACTTGCATACTTGGCGGAGTAAGCCATGATGCGAGTGTGGATGAAGCCTTCATCTTCAAGCATTTTGCGGATGATGCCGATTCGGCCGTCCATCATGTCGGAGGGGGCTACCACGTCGGCACCGGCTTGTGCCTGGGCACGCACCTGACGCACGAGCATTTCAATTGTTTCGTCATTGAGGATATAGCCCGTTTCATCAATGATGCCGTCCTGACCGTGGGTGGTATACGGATCAAGGGCAACGTCGCACATGACGCCCAATTCGGGATAGGCGGCCTTAATGGCTTTGACGGCGCGGGGAATAAGGCCGTCGGGATTGGCTGCTTCTACGCCGTCGGCAGTTTTCAGCTCGTCTTCGATGTGAGGGAACAAAGCGATCATCGGGATGCCGAGTTCGACCATTTCACCGCAGACTTTCAGTAGTTCATCGATGGAATAACGGTTAACGCCGGGCATGGTTGCAATGGGCGTGACCAAGTGTTCGCCTTCTTGCACAAAAACAGGCAGGATGAGGTCATTGGGCGTGAGAACGGTTTCACGCATCAAACGACGGGAAAAGTCATCATGGCGCATGCGGCGCATGCGAACGGAAGGATACTGACCAAGGGTCTGCATTTTTATTAAGTCCCTGATGAAAAAATAAATAAATCCGAAGCGTCACGCCGACTGTTCGCTGGCGGTGAGGCGCCCTTCGGGGTCAATCCAAGATAAAAGTCGTTTTTGGAGCTCTTCAACGCCTTCTTTTTTCAGGCCGGAGAAAAGCTGAACTTCAACGTGCTCACCGAGTTTTTGAGCGCGGGCACGAGCCTGAGCAAGAACCGAGTTGCGTTCTGCTCGTTTGATTTGATCGCATTTGTTGATGAGCCAGAGCTGACGGACATGACTGCGAGTGGAAAAGAAGTCAATCAGCCATTCGTCAGCAGGCATAAAGGGGCGGCGTGCATCCATGACGATGACCACTCCGGTCAGAGACGGACGATCGGCAAGGTAGCCTCCGATTAGGCGGCTCCAGGTTTCACGGATTTCCGGAGCGGCTTTGGCATAGCCGTAACCGGGCAAGTCCACGAGGTGAGCGATTTGCTCTCGCTCTTTGCTGTCGGCGATTTTGCGAGAGAGCGTGAAAAAGTTGATGAGCTGCGTGCGGCCAGGTGTTTTGGAAGCAAAAGCGAGTCTTCCCTGACGAGTGAGCACATTGATTGTGGTGCTTTTGCCGGCGTTAGAGCGACCGGCAAAAGCGATTTCGGGCAGGCCCGCGCCGGGCAGTTGGCTCACAGCGGCAGCAGAGGTCAGAAAACGTGCGGAGTCAAAAAGCGACATGGGTCACACCAATTCAAGAAACAGCGTGAATGTTAGAAGAGAAAACTGAGAAAACCGTTAAGGTTTGGATTTCGGAATATCGGCATTGTCAATCGTGTCAATAAAGCCACCTCCGAGGCATACTTCTCCTTGATAGAGCACGGCGGATTGCCCGGGAGTGGCAGCCCACTGCGGTTGCGGGAAAAACAGATCGACGCTTTGATTTGTTGCAGCAGTAATTTCGCATGCACCGTCCGGAGCTCGATAACGAGTTTTGACTGTGACCGGGGTGCCCGATTCGGGGGCAGAACCGCTGATCCAGTTCGTACGGACAGCTTTGAGCGTATGCGTGTTAAGCCAGGGGTGTTCGTGACCTTGAACGATCCAAAGCGTATTGTTTGCCAGATCTTTTCTGGCAACGAACCAGGGCTCGCCATTGCCATCGCGACTGCCGCCAATGCCGATGCCTTTGCGCTGGCCCAGCGTATAAAAGCTCAAACCAATATGTTCTCCAACCACTTTCCCGGAGTCTGTGCGTATGGGGCCCGGATGAGTGGGCAGATAGCGGGACAGAAATTCTCGGAAAGGCCGCTCGCCAATAAAGCAGATGCCGGTGGAGTCTTTTTTGGAAGCTACCGAAAGATCAAGCATTCGGGCGATTTCACGCACTTTGCTCTTGGCAAGTTCTCCAACAGGAAAAATGGCTTTTTCCAACTGTTGTTGATTGAGTCGGTGCAAAAAGTAGCTTTGATCTTTTGATGGATCAAGACCGCGGAGCAGTTCGACGCCGCAGTCGCTCTGACGGACTCGAGCATAGTGGCCGGTGGCGATTTTGTCGGCACCAAGCTGCATGGCGTAATCCAAAAAAGCATTGAATTTGATTTCGGAATTGCACAGGACGTCGGGGTTGGGAGTGCGTCCGGCCTGATATTCGCGAAGGAATTCAGAAAAGACACGTTCTTTGTATTCCTTGGCAAAGTTGACTGCATCCAGATCAATACCGATTTTCTCGGCAGCGCTGGCTGCATCGAGAAAATCCTGACGGCTTGAGCAGTATTCGCTGTCGTCGTCGTCTTCCCAGTTTTTCATGAAAACGCCGGTGACGTCGTAACCTTGTTCTTTGAGGAGCCAGGCGCTGACGGCGCTGTCTACGCCTCCGCTCATGCCGAGCACTACTTTGACTGCCATCGCAAAAAAAATTCCTTGAAAGTCGGGATGTGAAAAACGAAAGACGCGACAAAACCCTCCGCAGTTCGAAAGCGAAGGCTTCTGCCGCGACGCATGAGACGGTGCCGTCCTATTCCGGCACCGCGGAGCTGTCAAAGACGAATTTTAGTGGACGGTGCCCACGAGCGGCTGAACATCGGCCTGAGTGGCATGACACAACATGCATTCATGGCGCGAGGGTGCGGTCACAAGCTTGCCGTCGACTTTGGTCCAATGGGTGGCCGGCATGGAGGTCGGAACGCCTTTGACTTTGGGAGCGCCAATTTTGCTTTGGTTGCCGTGGCACATGATGCAGGGATTGTTGTCACGCGTGATTCGGAAGTTATCGACTGCGTGAGGAATCATTGCCGGTGCGCCGGGTTGTGTTTCTCGGTAAAGCCCGGCATTTTCCTCATAGGCTTGAGGCGTGGGTGTGTCAAACGGACTCGTCTTTTCAAGACTCATGGAATTGATGTCGATGGGTTCCTGTACGGCGCAGGCGGTGATTGCCGCAGCGGCAGTAATGGAAACGAAAGCCGTCAGAATCAGTTTCTTCATGAGGGTTCTCCAAAATTTCTTTACTTGTCTTGTTGTGAGACATTTGACTGCGGTCGAGCTTGAAAACGCGTTGCAAAGTGAATGGCGTTTTCAGGACACACAGCCGCACAGCGGCCGCAGTTAGTACATTCACCTGAGGTGATGAAACCATAGGCGGCAGCCTGTTTGAAGTTCAGTACATGGGCTTCAGGACACACGCGCAGGCAGTCTCCGCATTTTGTACATTTGGAATTGTCAAAAAGTGGCTTAACGATGCCGGCTTTGCCGATGACAGACCAAAACGCTCCCAAAGGACAGAGGTGCCCACACCAACCACGTTCCAAAAGCAACAGATCCAGTGCGAAGATTCCCGAGACGGCAGCAAACAAACCGAATCCGATACCCCAAATAAGTTCGCGCCACAAAAAAGCTTGTGGACTGACCCATTCGAAGGCTGCGGTTCCAGAAATGCTTGATGCAGCAAGCGCTGCGACTGCCAATGCATAGCGGGTTTTTCGACTAAGACGCAGACTTGATGTCGGCAGATTCAGTACTTTTCTTGCACGGTAGGCCGCATCCGTGACGATGTTCATGGGGCAGACCCATGCACAGAACGCACGGCCGCCGGCCAAAAGATAAACTGCCAGAACTACGAGTGCTCCCGCAATCATGATCATCTCCGGTTTGTGGCCGGCAAAGAATTTTTGCAGCAACGCAAACGGATCAGTCATCGGAATAACGCCAACGAGAAGCGAGCTGGTGAGAGTACCGTTTAAAAGAGGTTCTCCCAAGACGCTCCATCCCAAACGTGCTGAACCGATGAAAAGCATGAGTACGGCACACTGCACGAAGCGGCGAACCAGAGAAAGCGCAAGCATTCTCGCTTTGATTTTCTGGGGTGAAACCACCGTATGGATTGATTGCTGACTCATAACGTCGGATCGTCCATGTTGTTGAGAAAATCAAGACCACCTGCCTCTGCCGGAGCCTGAGGCTTGTCGGGCGACGGATTGCCGGAAGGAGCTTGTGGGTGATGAGGCTGATCTTTGCGCCAACTGAGGCGATAGTGATCACCAATGCGACCCAAGAACGTTTTCGGATCGATGATATTGATCGCGGGCACCTGTGTCGGGCAGCCGTAAACGCATAGCCCGCATCCCGTGCAATGGTCGGGATTGATGACCGGCACGAACACGGCATGCTTGCTAAGTTCTCGCGGATGCGGCTTCAGACTCAACGCCTCATTTCTCAGCGGACAATCTCGGTAGCAAACCTCGCAACGCAATCCCTGCCAACTGAGACATGAATTGGGATCAATCGCAGCAATCCCCATACGAGCCTTGCGAATACTGCCGAGATTGCGATCAAGAGCACCTGATGGACATACTTTTACACAAGGGATGTCCTCGCACATGTAGCAAGGAATGTTCCTCGGCTCAAAGTAAGGGGTTCCGTAAGAAACCGTATCGCCAAGCTTTGCAAGCTTGAGCGTGTCGTACGGGCACGCTTTCACGCATAAGCCGCAACGAATGCATTTGTCATAAAACGCCGCATCGGCTCCCGGGGGAAGCGGTTCAAAGCCTTTGGATTTGGCAGTGCCAATGAAAGCCGTAAGACCGGCGGTCGCAGCGGCAGCAACACCGGCACCTTCCAGTAGAAGTCCCAAGGTTTGACGTCTGGTCGCTTTTATCGTCATGGTCGAAGTTCAAGAAAAAGACGTTTCAGACCGACAACTTCGTGCGGGTCGGCAGGTGCTGACCCGACACGAAGGCATGTGTCCTGACGGATCAAGCTTTAGTGATCCGAACAGCGGATTTCTTGTAGTCGGGTTCTGCCGAAATCGGATCGGTTGCATCAACACAAAGTTTGTTGACTTGGACGGCTTCATCAAAGAAGGCCATCCAGACCGTACCGCGAGGCATCTTCATGCGACCTTGCGTTTCCACGAGAGCTTTGATGCTGCCGCGGCGACTTGTGATCTGAGCGACGTCGTTGCGTTTGAGTCCTCGCTTCTGAGCATCGGCCGGGTTCATATAGAGGACGGCCGATGGCGCTGCACGGTGCAGTTCCGGAACGCGACGAGTCATCGAGCCTGTGTGCCAATGCTCGAGGATACGTCCAGTGCACAGCATCAGATCGTAATTTTCATCGGGTTTTTCCACTGGCTCAGCAAACGGGCGGAAGAAGATCTTGGCTCGCCCTGGCAAGGGTTTGGGTGTTTTGTCGGTAATACCGTCAAGGTTGCCTTGCGGAATTGCTTTCATGAGTTTGCCGTAGAACTCAAAGTCGCCATTTTTCACGTATGGATCATATTGAGCATTGAAGCGATAGGTTGTCGGTTTTCCGTCGACAACGGGCCAAGTCAACCCACGAACCTTGGGATCCATATAGGTATCGAAATCAGCCAAATCGTGACCGTTACCGAGCGTGAATTGGCGATATTCCGTAAAGAGAGCTTTTTCAGGGAACCAATCCAGGTTGAGAGACTGGGCCGTACAGCATTCCTTGTTGGGGTACTTCGGATCAGGCCACGGGCACTGTTTGGCCGTCGGCATGCCCGCAAACAGCACATCAAATAGTGTGGCATCAGGGCTGATGCCCATTTCTTTGGCCTTATCAAGAACGCTCGGAAGCGTTTTTTTGCCGCCGGCAACAGTTTTTTCACCCCAGCACTCACTGATTTTGAAGCGCTTGGAAAATTCCATCATGGTGGCGATGTCGCTCATGGCTTCGCCTACGGGGTTGACCATCTGAGTCCAACCTTGCGTGCGGCGTTCCGCGTTGCCGTACAACCCCCATTTTTCAAAGATCATGGCAGTGGGCAGAATCAGGTCGGCAACTTTGGCAGACAGTGTCGGGTAGACATCAGCCACTACGATGAAGTTTTCGGGTTTTCGGGCAGCCTTGAGCCAGTGGTTGGAATTGGGAGCCGACTGGAAGATGTTGACTACCTGCGTCCAGAGGAAATTGACGGAGCCGTCTTCAAGCCCTCTGAGAAGTCCCATGACCGGCTTTCCAAGCACGGGATTGAGGGTGCCTTCGGGGACGTTCCAAAGTTTTTCCGTCTTTTTATGGTGTTCCGGATTGCCCACAAGCATGTCAGCAGGCAGACGATGCGAGAAGGCGCCGACTTCACGAGCAGAACCGCAGGCCGACGGCTGACCCGTAAGCGAGAATGCACCGTTGCCGGGGCGACCCTGTTTGGCCGTCAGAAGATGCAGAGCATAAATTTGTTCATTGACCCATACGCCGCGAACGTGCTGATTGACACCCATGCACCAGAAGGAGAGGATGTCGCGTTTGGCGTCGCAATAGATGTCCGCTAGGGCTACAAGCTTCTTTTTGAAGCTTTCGATGGATTCGTCAGGATCGCCCTTGGCCAAATTGGCGACAAAGTCGAGCGTATACGGTTCAAGGCCTCGTTGATATTCCTCAAACGAGATATGCCAGTGACCACCTGCGGCCGCCACTTGTTTTTGTTCAACTTCAGTGCCGGCCTTGCGGCGTTGTGCGATGGCTTCCGCTTCAGTCAAGATGATCTTTTGCTGCTTTGCCTGCGTGTCTTTTTCTGCCTCATAGGCGAATTTATCGGTCGGCCTCATGCCATAGCCGATATCGACTGTTCCGGTGGCGAAAATGCAGTGATCCTGAATGAATTTCCGGTTGTAGGCTTTACGACGGACGATCTCTCGAGCCAGATAGTTGGCGATGGCCAAATCGGTGTTGGGTTTGAAGATGATTTCAATATCGGCCATGCTCGAGGACAGGTTGGAGTGCGTCGTCATATTGACGATGCGAGTGTCCTTGTGTGTGAGCTTGCGGTCGGTTACTCGACTCCAGAGTACCGGATGCGCTTCGGCCATATTATTGCCCCAGAGCACCATGGTATTGCATTTTTCGATGTCGTCATAGACATTCATCGGTTCGTCAACGCCGAATGTTTGATAGAAGCCGACAACGGCCGAGGCCATGCAAAGACGGGCATTGGGGTCGATATTGTTGGAACGGAATCCTGCCTTGATCAGCTTGGAGGCGGTGTATGCCTCAGGAATTGTGTATTGGCCTGACCCCACGATGGCGACGCCTTCAGGTCCCTTGGCCTGATATACGCGGCGGAATTGACGCTCCATTTCATCGAAGGCTTGTTTCCAGCTTACAGGCACGAATTTGCCGTTTTTATCGAATTTGCCGTCCTTCATGCGCATCAGCGGGCGTGTCAGACGGTCCTGGCCATAAAGAATTTTGGCGTTGAAGTAGCCTTTGATGCAGTTCAGCCCTCGGTTTACGGGAGCATCCGGATCGCCTTTGGTTGCCACAATGCGACCATTCATGGTGCCAACTTGCAGGCCGCAACCCGTACCGCAGAAGCGGCACACACCCTTGTGCCATTCAATGCCTGCGTCAATGGCCTGAGCGGCTTGGGCGCATGCCTGAGTGACGGGCAGACCGACTGACATAGCAGCAGTTGCGGCTACGCCGCTCTTTAAGAGTTCTCTTCTTGAGATGGGAATGACTTTTTCCTGAGTCATATGCTTCTCTCCTGGGGCAGAAGTACACGGTGTGCTTATTGGTTAGCAACACGGATTGTGTGAATAGGGAAAGACAGTTGAAAGGGCACAGCCAAAAGCGACTGCAAGCGAAGGAGGGGAATTAGTTGTTCAACGTGTCGGGTTCTGAGCGGTGTACGACAAGGCTTACATCTGCTACTCCCGGTAACTCGCGGATACTGCGAAAGCGATCGGTTTCCGCTTCAACAGAAGACTCTTCCAAAACGACGACATAGCGATTGCTGGCTTTGTCGCTTTGGTGAACTTCAACGGCCAAACGCGAAAGACTCTGTCCGACAGAGTCAAACTGACCGACCTGACAGGTCACGATTAGACCGGAATAGAACATGTCAATTTTCTCCTCAAATGTTGCTTTGGTTTCAACTTCTGCAACAG
>DXSO01000001.1:28877-48551 GCA_019410445.1 Sutterella sp. | reverse complement strand
GTCAAGAGGTCAAAAATTTTTCTCGCAAATTAAGCTTCAAAGTACGGCGAGAGTATGCGCTCAACCCCGTACAACTTCATCAGTGAAAGCATTTTGTCGGGAACGCCGCAAATTCTTGGCCGCAGTTGTGCCGACTGGAGGATGCGTACCCATGACAACAAAATTGCCACAGACGTTGAATCAACGCTTCGAACGCTGCTCAGATCCAAGACGACATCCCCGGCGTGAGCCGCTTTCACAACCGCCGCTTTGACCTCAACGGCGTTGCCACGCGTGATTTTTTGCTCACTTAGCCGCATCTCGAGCCGCCTGTTCATTCTTTTCACGCAAAGCCTTGATCAGACCGTCAATGCCAGACTGATTAGCCACGCTCGAGAACTGTGTCCGGTAATTGTCCACAATCCAAATACCTTCCACATCCACGTCAATGATGCGCCACTCCTGCTTGACTTTCTTCAAACGATAGTTGATGCGCATATCGGGCTTGCCAGGAGAAACCAACAACGTACGCACAATGGCGTCCGTCTCGGTGGGCTTGACGCGATTGGGAGCAAGCTTCACGCTCTGGTCTTTTACCGTTGCCAAAGCACCCGAATAAACACGAATCAACTGTTCACGGAACAGTTCCATCAACTCCTGTCGCTGCTGCTTACTTGCCTGACGCCACTTCGGACCGACCGCCGTGCGAGTCATGCGCTCAAAATCCACCACAGGCATGATCTGTTCGTCCACAAAGCGTCTGACTCGCGTCGGGTCAGCCTGACTCAATTTGGAATCAGCTCGGATATCTTCGAGAATTTTGTTGCTGAGCGCCACTACCCATTCATCCGGGGAACCCTTTGCATCTGGCACAGATGCCGCCAACGCAGCAGGCATCGGCACGGCAGCCAACAAAGCAGCCGAACCCATCGTTACCAGCAAGCGACGTTTGCCGATCATCAAATCCAACATGGCCTATTGCTCCTTTGCTTCTGCGTCCGATTGAGCGGACGCTTCTGCGGGTTCTTCGTCTTCAAACTCGTCCTCCGGGAAGTCCAGCGGAGGATTACCATCGTAAATTGCATTCCGCCGCGCACCAAAATAGGCTTCTCGAGCCATCAAGTACGGGTCGATCGCATCTTCAAGCAAGTCAGTCGCAGGCATCAAACGCAGTCGATAATCCACGGCAAGAACACCCCAGGCACCCCACTCAGCCCAACCGCCGTCAAGCCAAGTTTGGGGGGCAGTCAGATAGTCAACGCCAAAACCTGCCGTATCGCGCACTGTCGACGGCCCCAGGAATGGAATTACGAAATAAGGACCGCTGCCAACTCCCCACACTGCAAGTGTCTGCCCAAAATCCTCGCGACGGGGCGGCTGATTGGCAGTCGTTCCTGCCACGTCATACATGCCACCCAATCCGAGCGTTGTATTGATCATCAGTCGGAAAAGGCTGACCAGGGCTCCCTCACCCTTGCCCTGCAATGCATTATTGATGACGTTGGCCGGTTCATTGAGGTTAACGTAAATATTGCCTATACGCTCACGCGCATATTCCGGCACCACGTATTCATATCCCTTTGCGATCGGCTTCAGAACATAAGTGTCCACTTTTTGGTTGAACGCAAAGGTATTGCGGTTCATTTTTTCCCACGGATCTGCAGGATCCTCTCCTGCATTCTGAGGCACAGACACACACCCGGCCAAGGAAACAGCCGCCGCCAGCATGACAAGACTTTTGTGCAAAGTGTTCATTTTTATCCTGTTTATCTTTTACTTTGCTCGGAGATTCTCAAATCCGTCCCGGTTATTTGTCCGACGGTCCTTTTTCTGCAAACTGCAACATAAACTGACTGATCAAGTTTTCAAGGACAACGGCCGACTGAGTCTGTTCAAAACGCGCACCCGGCTGCATATCCCCATCAGCTCCGCCGGCGGAAATACCAACATACTGCTCACCCAGAAGACCAGAGGTGAGAATTTGTGCGGAACTGTCCTCTGGAAACTTATATTGTGAATCGATATTGAGCACCACACGAGCCTGGAAGGTCGACGGATCAAAACTGATCTCCTTGACTCGACCCACAACCACACCTGCACTCTTGACCGGAGCGCGAGCCTTAAGTCCGCCAATGTTGTCAAAGTTGGCATTGAGCTCATAGGTCTTCGCATTGAAACTAAAGTTGCCTAAATTAGCTGCCTGCAGAGACACAAACAACAGGGCAACAAACCCCATCAACACGAAAAGCCCCACACAAAATTCCAATGTCTTTCGTTCCATAGTTTTCACCAAAACCTGTGGAAAAACCGTTTACCAATCAAGAGAACATAAACGCTGTCATGATGAAGTCCAACCCCAAAACAAGAAGCGAACTCACCACCACAGTGCGTGTTGTTGCCTGCGAAACTCCCTCAGGCGTCGGACGAGCAATATAGCCCTGAAACAGAGCAATCAGTCCCACTGCAATTCCGAAAACAAAACTCTTCAGAACTCCATTGAGAACATCGGAGAAAAAGTCAACTCCATCCTGCATCTGAGACCAAAATGCGCCATTGTCCGTTCCGATAAGACCAACGCCGACTATCCAAGCTCCGACGATGCCGATGGCAGAGAAAATAATGGCCAGAATCGGCATCGAAATCACAGTTCCCAAAAAGCGAGGAACAACAATTCGACGAATGGGATCAACCCCCATCATTTCCATTGCCGCTAGCTGCTCTCCAGAGCGCATCAGACCGATTTCGGCCGTCAGCGACGTGCCTGCACGCCCGGCAAACAACAACGCTGCCACTACCGGCCCCAACTCTCGCATTAGAGATAAAGCCACCAACACACCCAAAGCCTGCTCGCTACCGTACCGCACCAACGTGTAGTAGCCCTGGAGTCCCAGAACAAACCCTACAAACAACCCCGATACCGTGATGATCGAAAGCGAATAGTTACCAATAAAGTGCGTCTGTTGCGCAATCAAATAAAAACGCGACAATGCACCCGGAATGTGTCGAAAGACCTGCAGCGAAAACAAAGCCAAACGACCAATTGCTCGAATTTGACGAATGCTGTACCGCCCAAGCCAACAGAAAAAATTCACCAACATATTCATGTCCGTACTCCGAATTCCTCAGCAACGGACTTGGCCGGGTAATGAAACGCCACCGGACCGTCGGGCATACCCTTGAGGAACTGACACACGTAAGGATCCGTCGAAGCCGTCAGCTCTTCGGGAGTACCGTGTGCCGAAATTCGCCCCGCATTCACCATGTAAACATAGTCAGCAATGGCAAAGGTTTCAGCCACATCATGCGTCACGATAATGGCGGTGGCCTGCAGCGCATCCGTCAATTTCCGAATCAGCTGCGCTGTAATCCCCATCGAAATGGGATCCAAACCTGCAAAGGGTTCGTCATACATGATGAGTTCAGGATCCAACGCAATGGCTCGAGCCAGAGCTACACGACGCGCCATACCTCCGGATATGGCGCTCGGCATCAAATCAGCAGCACCTCGAAGCCCCACTGCATCAAGCTTCATGAGCACCAAATCTCGAATCATTTCCTCATCGAATGTCGTCTGTTCACGCAGCGGAAACGCCACGTTCTCAAAAACCGACATATCGGTGAAAAGGGCTCCGAACTGAAAGAGCATGCCCATTTTGCGACGCACGCGATACAACGTACGCGCATCGGCTGCGGCCACATCGACTCCATCAAACAGGATTTTTCCCTTCTGAGGTCGAATTAATCCGCCAATCAGCTTCAAAAGCGTCGTCTTGCCCATGCCCGAACCGCCCATGATCGCCACAACCTGGCCGCGACCGAAACGCAATGTTACGTCGTTGAGGATCACGCGTCCGTTGCCGTAGCTAAACGTCACGTCCTCAATACTCAAAAAGGGATCGGATAAAGACATATGAAAAGACAGAATAAAGAGCGTAACCGCCCCTGAACTCTCGTTCATAAACACAATTACGCTTGATTATCTCACGAAAAAAGGCTTGTTCAGTGAAAAAAAGTACAAAGAACAAACCCCTTTTGTTTCGTCAGTTTGCCGTCGTATTCACTTCGGCAAAAGCGCTCAGCGCATGGCAGTCGGCTGATACCTCACAGGCCGAGCGATACCGAGTTCCTTGAGTCTGGGGTCATCATCCGGAACAATTCTGAAACAAGAAAGCACTTTTTCCGGCAACTCACTTACCCGACGCGCCTTCAGATCGATATAAACCCACTCTGTCGCCGCCACGCAGCAGAGCTTCCCATTGACCTTCATCGCGTACCGACGCATGCTCGTACTCAAATGAAAGCTCTGTACCCAGGTATAAATTTCAACCGTGTCACCAAGCTTGCAGTCCCTCAGGTATTCAATCCAGTGCTTGCGCACAACCCACGCCCCGAGACCTTCCTTGAAATAGCGCTCCGTTGGCCACCCTGCTTGTGCACTACCTTCTCGTGCGGCCAATTCCATCCAACGCATGTAAACCACATTATTGACATGGTTGAGCTCATCGAGATCTTCAGGACGAACTTCCACAACCAACTTTGCGATACCGTCAAACATCATGCCTCCACCTTTGCAGCCTTCATGACGGGCGCAACCCCCGACTCAGCATCCGACTGAGCCAACGGATCCTCGCACCCAATCAGCGCGCACATATCTGCACTGATCTGCCGACACAAATCATGACGATTTTCTCCCCGGCGCGGATCCAGCAGATGAATTTCCAGCAGCAACTCATCCATGGTCACCACTTTCCACAAACACTCAAACAAACCCACATCTCCCACATAGGCAGGGATTGTCGTCACTTGCCCGTGTGTTTTGTAGCGTAGCACCACAGGAATTACCTCAGCCTGCTGCTTTACCGCTCCTTCCATGAGGTTGCCGTGCAACTTCTTGAGTCCTCTTCCATCAGAAGTTGTCCCTTCTGGAAACATCAGCAGATTACGGCCCTCGGAAAGCGCCTTGGCCATTGACTCCGCCGTTTTCAGAAGCGACTTGCGATTGCCTCGTTCAATAAACACCGTATCCACAGACGAAGCAATCATGCCGAACACCGGCCAACGTGCGATTTCCGCTTTAGCCACAAAAGCTGACGGCAACACGGAATTAAGCGCAAAAATATCGAGAAACGAAACGTGATTGGACACAATCAAACGTCCCGTCAAACCCGGCGTACGGCCGCTATCCTGCACTCGGGCATCTCCATCGTAGTGTCCGATCACTTCAACCTTGACGCCCAGCCAACGCAAAATCCTCGCAGACCAACGACGGATAATGCGCCCCTTGCCTTCGGGACTCGAGAATGGAAACACCCCGAAAATAATCACAAAACAGCAAAGGATGTACACAAATACAGCAGCAAAACGCGCTGCACCAATCAAAATCTGCATTTTTACTTGCCTTCCGGAATTTCAATTTCCTGCGGTTGACGTTCGGGAGAACCTTCATCGAACCATTGTTGCAAAATCACGGCTGCTGACTTATCGTCAAAGGATCCCGTCCCATCATCCACAACCACGGACGAAAAGCGCTCGTCCGTCATGTAAACAGGCAGCTTGCTGCGTCCGTACAGCCGTTTGGCAAAATTGAGCGCCATGCGCGTGGCGGGTTCTGCCGTTCCATCCCGTCGAGTTGGGAGTCCCACCACAAATGCTGAGGGTTCCCACTCTCGTATGAGTCTGTCGACCGCATCCCATTTGGCCTGGCGCCCTGCGCCTGCCTGAATGATGCAAAGAGGACGTGCCGAGCAAGTCAATGTGGATCCAACAGCCACACCGATTCGCTTTTCACCGAAATCAAATCCCAGGACAGTTCCTTCAACCATACTCGTATTCCATCAATCTGTCCCGCATTCGTTCACGCGAACCTGCGGGCTCATAATTCTAAGTCAGGTGCCTCTCGTATTGGCCTCAATCTTTTGTCCGAAGGCGATTATCATAGGTTCATTCTTTTTCCCTCATTTATCCGAGACAAAACACCATGGTCGAAAACGTTCTTCAAAAACTCTGTGAGATCTTCGATGCGGGGCAGGCTCGCTACCGTGTGGTTCACCATCCGGCCGGCGACCGATCCAGTGAATCCGTTGCCAAAGTACGCGGCACTGAAGTGGGCCAGGGAGCGAAAGCACTTGTATGTATGGCAAAGGGCAACGGCGTCAAACAATATGTTCTGGCCGTTTTGCCTGCCGATCAGCAAGCTGATCTCAAAAAACTAGCTCAGGCTCTGGGAGCGAACCGAGCCGGCCTCTGCAACCCGGAGGAAGTCATGGAACTGACTGGGTGCATTCTTGGAGCAGTTCCCCCCGTTGCACTGCATGAAAAACTACTCGGCGTCGCAGACCCCACGCTGTTTACCCGTTACGAAGAACTGGCCTTTAATGCCGGCGCGCGCGATGTTTCCATCATCATTAACACGCAAGATTTCCACCGGATTGTTGCTCCAAAGGAAATTTCTTTCATCAAGCCTGCCGAACCCACTGAAACTGCTTAGAATTCCGTCATTTTCGCAAAATGCGGAAAACTTCTCTTCAATCACACTCCGTACCAGATGCTTCACATTGACTTTGCAACCATTCTGAGTTCGGCCCTTACTCCCATTACGTTGATCTCGGGCGTCGGACTGCTGCTGATGGCGATGTCGGGTCGCTACGCGCAGGCCTGCGATCGTGTCCGCGACAACCTCAAACAACAAGGGCTTTCGCCGGATTTTGATGCCGGCATCGAAGAACGCCTCATTCTCAATTTCCATCGAGCAGAGCTCCTCAGAAAGGCCATCCTTTTTGTCGTTCTATCGGCCGCAAGCTCCGGCCTGCTCGTGTTGTCCTCCACACTCGAAGGCATGTTCGGACTTGATTTGCTGATCCTCAAGCATGTTCTGCTTTTGTGTTGCGTGGGTCTTATTGTCTGCTCGACAATCTTCTTTTCCTTAGAAGTCACCACATCGCTAAAGGCGCTTGCCCTGCGAAAAGATCAGGAAAGTGCGATTCGACGTCACCGCACATCTCAGAAATAACCCCCTATTGAAGCCTGAGCCATGAACCACTTTGACTTTGCGCAGATTCTCAGCTCCGCCCTGACCCCGATTACGTTGATTTCCGGTGTCGGCCTTTTGTTGCTGACCATGTCGGCGCGATACGCGCACACCACTGAACGTGTACGCCAGCTAATTCACGCCGATGAGATGTCCGGAGGCACGGATCCCCACTTGGCAGAAGCCATTGAACTTATTTTTCACCGCGCCGAACTTCTGAGAAAAGCCATCCTTTTCGTTGTTCTTTCCGCCGCTTGTGCGGGTCTGCTGGTGTTGACCAGTACGATTGAAGCAATCTTCGGCTTAGACCTGGACTCCACCAAGCATGTCTTTCTGCTTGCTTCGGTAGCCATGATCGTTGCTTCCACGACCTATTTCTCGCTGGAAGTCGGCACATCGCTCAAGGCGCTGGGCATGAGCGTACACCACTAACAAAAAAGGGCATCCCAGACAAAGGACGCCCTTTTTTCCAGCCCCGAATTGTTCGGGGCTTTTTTACTTGAGCTCAGTTTCTGCAACTGCCGCAGGATTATCTTGATTCTGAACCTCAGTCTGAGGCTTAGCGTCAACTTTCTTTGCTGCAGGCTTTCTTCTGCTTACGGGCTTTTTCACCTCCGCTCCCACATCACCGCCTTGAGTCGCTTTCTTGGCTGCAGTCTTTTTGGTCGGCGCCTTTCGGGGACTTGCCTTAGCAGTTGTTTTTTTCGTCGATGTGGTTTTCTGCTGCAGTGCGTCAGACTGCTCCGCAGTTTTATCCTGCGAAACCGCAACTGCATTGTCAGTTTCCGCTACCGGCTTCTTAGCCGCCGAACTCTTGACAGTCTTTGTGCGCGCAACTGTTTTCTTTGCAGGCTTTTTCTCCGCTTTCTTTTCCTTTACCTTTTCCTCAAGGAATTGAACTGCCTCGGGCATCTGCTGCAAAAAAGCAAGCAATGCCACTCGACTGCGCCGCACATCGGCAGCCTTTTCAAATTTTCCTTGCAGAAGATCCACGGTGTCGCGAATGGTCAACACCTTAAGAATCGCGCTCATCTTCGTCTCGGTGTCACCGCGCTCCGTGCTCACGACTTCGGCATGCTCCGGCTGCGGCACTTGTTCAACCTTGACCTCTTCAAGTTCAACCGTCTTGACAGGAATCGAGGACTGAGGCTTGGCCGGCTCATCTAAATTGACAGTCTTAACAGGAGCCGCTCCTTCGGATCCCATCGTTGTCCACTCATAGTCGAGCGCCTTGCGGCTTTTTGCCGTGCTTCGCTTGCCAAGCCATTCAAAAAAAGCTCTGATCTTCTGCAAAATCATTTTCTCTGCTCTCCTCGGTTTGCAGGATCGGCATCAGCCGTCGAACACCACGTTTTGTGCAGGGCACAACCACGCATGCCCGACAAAAAAGGCCTATCGGATTGAGTCTACACCACGCTTGCAGCGCATTTGTCTCAAAACAAGGATTTCGATAATTAAAGATCGATGCTTTGGGTACTTTTTGATACAAATCTCAGTCGTGGAGTTTGTCAAAAGCCTGCTGCAAATCCGCAATCAGATCCTTGGGATCCTCCAATCCAACCGCCACACGCACCATGCGAGTAAACGGCGAATTTCGCTGTGTGCGTTTTCCATAACCTGGGATCAGCAGACTCTCAAAGCCACCCCATGAATAGCCGCGTCCGAACAATTTCAATGCGTCAATCATCGGCGAAAGTTTTCCGTCGTATTCGGGTTTGAATAGCACGGCAAAAAGCGTCGTCGCCCCTGAAAAATCACGTTTGAAAACGGCATGATCCGGATGAGTATCCAACGCCGGCCACAATACCTGTTGCACTTCAGGTCGCGATTGCAGCCAAGACACCACTTCACGGGTACCGGCAACCGCAGCTTCAATACGTGCCTTCATCGTGTGCAAACCACGATAAGCCACGTACACATCATCGGGCGAAGCTGTTTGTCCCATTGCACCAATCGTTTCAAACACTTTGGGCCAGGCTTTTTCGTTGCAGCACACCACACCCATCAAGATATCCGAGTGGCCAGCAATGTATTTGGTCGCGGCATGCACGACCACGTCAACGCCCACGGAAAGCGGTTTGAAATACAACGGAGTCGCCCATGTGTTGTCAATCACGCTCCAAACACCATGCTCGCGGCACTTGGCAGCAATTGCCGGTACATCCGGCAGTTCAAAACTGTGGGATCCCGGGGTTTCCATCACCACAAGCGTGGTATTCGGTTTGAACAGCTTCTCAATATCCGCGCCGACATAGGGATCGAAGAATTCCACCTCCACTCCCATCTTGGAAAGAATCTTCTCGGCAAAACCCCGTGTAGGGCCATAAATCGTATCCATAAAAAGCGCGTGGCAGCCCGAATGTACGAAAGCAAAAAGCGGAGTGGTCGTGGCAGCCAAACCCGAAGCAAACGCCCACACGCCGGCCGCCCCCTCCAGCTTTTTCATCGCCTCGTAAAACGCCTGATGGGTTTCTGTCCCCCAAATGCCGTATGTCGGCACATCATCAATCAAACGGGTGCGACTTTCCTCGCGCTTGATCATGTCCTTAACGGACTCGTGCAGCACGGTCGACCCCTTGACAATCGGAGGATTCACAAAACGATGTTCTTTATTGCGATGTCGCCCCGCATGCACCAGCACAGTTGCCGGAGCCATCTTTGCGTAATCTATCGTCGCGCTCATACTGTTGCCTCTCTCCAGTGGGATTCTCTTTTTTTATTCGGTACAACTACACCTGTGCCGGTGCGACAAATTCTCGCACGATTTCTGCAACCTCCCGGCCATATCGATCCAATTTGACTTCTCCAACACCAGAAACATGCGAAAGTTGAGATCGGCTCACCGGTCGGCGACGTACGATATCTTCCAGGGTTGCATCCGTAAAGACCTGCCAGGGAACCTTTCCCGTATCGTTGGCTTTTTCACGCCGCCATTGTTTGAGTCTTTCAAACAGTACCAGATCCTCTCCTGTCATTTCTTCACGAACAAGCTGTCGACGCCGGGGCGACTTGCTGTGCGTGCGCACAAAAATCTTCTCTTCCCCCTTTAGCAGCGCTCGAGCCTGCCCTAGAGTAAGTCCGCCCATGTTGTGCGCTTCCACACGGACAATATCGCGAGCAATCAGCTGACGCAGAATGCGCCGCCACTCCTCGGCAGATAAATGTTTTCCGATGCCGAATGTGGAAAGTTTGTCATGAGCATTGAGCAAGATTCGGTCGTTCACTTCTCCCTGGAGCACCTTGATGACGTAGCTTGCTCCATACGCTGTATTTCCTGCTTGCTGCACGCGCCAAATACAACTCACCAAACGTTTGGCGTCGTCGGTAACCTCGTGCATCTTCGGCGGTTCCAGACAGTTGTCGCAGTTTCCGCACGGCTCGGACTCTTCTCCGAAATAGCGAAGAATCATCTGTCGCCGACAACCCGCGGTCTCGGCCAATGCCAACATAGCCTCAAGTTTGGTTCGCGTAAGCTGCGCATACATTTCATCGGTACAACTCTTTTCAATCAATCTTCGCTGATTGACCGCATCCACAAGACCGTAGGCCATCCATGCGTCGGCAGGCTTGCCGTCTCGTCCGGCGCGCCCCGTTTCCTGAAAGTAATTTTCAATACTCTTGGGCATGTCCATGTGCGCCACGAAACGAACATCCGGCTTGTCAATTCCCATCCCAAAAGCAATGGTGGCTACCATCACAACACCGTCTTCACGAAGAAACGTTTCCAAATTACGGTTGCGTTCATCATGTCCCATGCCGCCGTGATAACACAGCGCACGAATCCTTTTTGCGCACAGAGCCTGCGTCAATTCTTCAGTCGTCGAGCGATACATGCAATAAACGATGCCTGTATCTCCGCTGTGCTCTTCCTTGATGAAGTCCACAAGCTCCTGCAAAGTTTCGGCTGCTGTCTGCTTTTCCACCACACGGTATCGGATATTGGGACGATCAAAGCTGGCCACAAACTCTTTAGGATGCAACAGCAGCTTTTCGACAATTTCTCGACGGGTATTGAGGTCAGCTGTCGCCGTCAGCGCCACGCGCGGCACATTGGGCCAGCGTTCCCGCAAAAGACTCAATGCCCCGTATTCAGGCCGAAAATCATGCCCCCACATGGACACACAATGCGCCTCATCAATGGCAAAAAGCCCCACTCGGATACGTGAAAGCAAATCAATCGTCGAGGGCATGACGAGTCTCTCGGGGGCCACGTACAGCAGTTTGATGGCTCCGCAGGCCAGACGTCTTTGCACGTCACGCTGCTCTTCCCATGTCAATGCTGAGTTGAGATACGCTGCCGGGATGCCCAATTCATCGAGTCCTGCAACCTGATCGGCCATCAGTGCAATCAAGGGCGAGACAACGATCGTAACGCCATCACGCATCAATGCCGGAATCTGATAACAAAGGCTTTTTCCTCCGCCCGTGGGCATCAGCACAAGCGCATCCCGTCCTTGAGCCAAAGTTTCAATGACTTCGGCTTGAAAGCCTCGAAACGCTCGCAAGCCGAACACCCGACTGAGAATCTCTTGAGCCTGCCCGATTGTGTTTTGCGCCGTATCCGACAAAGTTTTTCCACTCAGAAAAAAGCGGCACGTCCCAATTCCTGAGTCGTGCCGCACACACCTCAAACGAGGAGGATTTTAGCCGTTGAACGCAGTGATCACATCTCCTTGATCTCTTGTTCAACACCAAGCTGACGTTCCCGCTTGAAGCGTTCATGACGCAGACAGGCCGCTGCCGTAAAGAGTGCATCGGATGACGAATTCAAAGCTGTCTCGCAAGAATCCTGCACTACACCAATTACAAAGCCAACAGCCACCACCTGCATGGCGATATTGGAATCAAGTCCGAACAGAGAACAAGCCAGAGGAATCAGCATCAGCGAACCGCCGGGAACACCAGCTGCACCGCAGGCGCACAAACTGGCAACGACGCTCAAAAGAATCGCTGTCGGAATATCCACTGCAACTCCCATCGTATAAGCCGCCGACAAACTCAGCGTCGTAATCGTAATGGCAGCACCTGCCATGTTGATGGTAGCGCCCAACGGAATAGAGAGCAGATAGATGCTTTCATCCAACCCCAAACGCTTGCACAAATCAATGTTTACCGGAATATTGGCGGCCGAAGAACGCGTAAAGAAAGCCGTAATGCCAGACTCACGCAACGTCTGGAACGTAAGCGGATAGGGATTCTTTCGGATGCAGACCCAAACAATCAGCGGATTGAGCACCAAAGCAACAAAAAGCATGCTGCCGACCAACAGCACAAGCAGCTGTGCGTAATTAAGCAGCAAATCCAGTCCTTCTGTCGCAAAAGTGCTCGCCACCAACCCAAAAATACCAATCGGAGCGCAGCGGATCACAATTTTGACAATAAACTCAACTCCGTCGGCCAAATCATTCATCACAAGTCGAGTTGTGTCGCTGGCCTTGCGGATCGCGATACCCAAACCAACCGCCCAGAAGAGAATACAAATGTAGTTGCCTTGCATCAGCGCTTTGACGGGATTATCAACCACACTGAAAACAAGGTTCTGCA
Organism: Sutterella sp.; assembly: GCA_019410445.1. GTDB lineage: Bacteria > Pseudomonadota > Gammaproteobacteria > Burkholderiales > Burkholderiaceae_F > Duodenibacillus. Next base: position 36,001 of record DXSO01000001.1, on the reverse strand, counting down.
GCACTTCGCCGATACCACCCGGGGCAGAAACCTGTTTGGCGTCAGCGATAAGATTCACCGAAACAGGGAACATAAAGAACGTAATCACGGCTGTGGTTGCCGCGGCAAACGTTCCTACAAGATACAGCACCAAAATCGGGCGCATATGCGCGGCGGTTCCCGACTGGTGGTTGGCAATGGCCGCTGCCACCAAAACAAAAACAAGAATCGGAGCCACTGCCTTGAGGGCTGACACAAACAAGCCGCCCAACAGACCAACCGACTGAGCGGCACCCGGCGCAACCAATGCAAAAAGAATGCCTAGCACCAAGGCAATGACAATCTGCTTGACAAGACTGCCTCCCAAGATCAAGGGCATTGCCCGATGCATCAAACGTCGCGGTTTTTGAGTCATGAAAAATCTCCCTGCGAAAATTCGTCTTCACCTTATTGTGGCGGGATTATGAAAAAAAGGCTCTAGGCAATACGCCTCAAATGGCCTCGATTTGCTTAAAAAAAACGCTTTTATTCCTCATTTGGCTCTGCTTTCAGCGCCTTGATCACAAAATCCGTCACAAGCATCTCTCCGGTCAGCGGATCCGTCAGCGTTTTAAGAACGGTGCTGCTCACTCGTGCTCCTAAAGCTTCAAGCGTTTCTTCATCCCATTGCGGACGCATGACTCTGCCCAGGGGAAGATTTGCCGCAATACGCTCCATCACAGAAGCATCAACCCCCAGCATTTGATGCTGGGAGCGATTCAGCCAATCCTGATGAACTCGCGCATACCGCTCGTCGAAAAGATACCGATAGTGATTGCCATCAAACACCAACAGCACTCCCCCGGGCTTGAGGACACGCAGCCACTCTCGATATGCGGCTTGAGGCGACTGCAAATTCCAAACTAAATTGCGGGAACACACACAATCAAACGAACGATCCTCAAATGCCAGTCGTTGAGCATCTCCAAGCACCGTTTCGATAGTCATCGAACAACTCTGTGCGCGTTCGCGCGCTTTTGCAAGCATTTCTGCACTGGCATCGCAAGCGCTTACATCAAAGCCCGCCTGTGCCAACGCTACGGAAAAAAAACCTGGTCCACAGCCGACATCAAGCACTTTACTTCCGCTTGGGACATCTTTAAACCAAGGCAGATACGTTTTCTCAAGCTGTTTTTCAAATTCCGCGTCAACTTGAAGTGCATACCCCTGTGCACGCTGATCCCAATAACCGGCAATCTGCTGCAAAACAGATCGATTGTCTTGCTGATGAACCACACTCAATCCTTTTTGACAAACATCCTATGCGGAAACGAATTGTTTCCGTCAACTGAGCTCATAGTACGAAAAAATCTCACGGCATCACACACCATTGCACAAAATTATTTCTTTCAACATTGTTTTCTCTCATTCATTCGGCTTGTTTTTTCCCCGTCCATCGCGCTTTTCGTTAATATCGAGATGTTTGTGCCAACTGTGCGTACACAATTCGTCAGGTATTGCCGTCCGAGCCCTTTATCCAATGAAGCTGCCGTCCAGACTGTGGTTCATTTATGCCTGCATCTTTCTGGATGCACTGGGCATCGGTCTTGTCATCCCCGTTCTGCCTCGTCTCATCGGCGCTTTGACCGAATCTCGTGACGCTCAGATGTGGTGGTACGGAGCCATCATGCTGAGCTACGGCATCATGCAGTTTCTGGCTGCTCCCTTTCTTGGCGCACTTTCTGATCGACTCGGTCGTCGTCCCATTCTGCTGAGCGGCATCTTCGGTCTTGGCATTATGTTCATAGTGCCTGCCATCAGTTCTTCATTGAGCGCCCTTCTCATCAGCCGTCTTGTCGGAGGAATGCTGTCGGCCAACATGTCGGTGGCTCAAGCCTACATTGCAGACATCACAACCGGCTATGAACGCGCCGCCGCTTTCGGGCGCATCGGAGCCGTATTCGGTGCCGGTTTTCTGATTGGTCCTGCGCTGGGAGGCCTTTTGGGAGGCAACGACCCTCAACTGCCTTTCATGGTAGCCAGCGTTGTAACGCTGCTCAATTTCCTCTACGGACTCTTTGTCCTTCCAGAGTCTTTGACAAAGCCCAGTACCGAGCCCATTACCTTGTTCAAAAACAGTGCTTTCGGCAGTCTTGCTCGTCTTTTACAGTTGCCTCAAATTCGATTTTTTGTCCTGACTTTGGCATTTTTCAGTCTGGCAAACAGTCTGATGCAGTACTCCTGGGCGCTTTACAGCGAATTCCGCTACGGCTTTAGTCCACGCGAGATCGGCTTGACCATTTTTGGCCTGAGCTTAGGTATCGCTTTGGTGCAAGGCTACTGTCTGCAGCGATTGCTGCCTCATATTTCTCCGATCGCCTTGACCCTTGCGAGTCTGGGACTAGGCACGTGTCTGCTTGTGGCCGTTGCTCTAAGCCCCACAGGATGGGTCGCCAGTCTCTTTTTCTGCCTGTACGCTCTCTCAGCTTCTGTCGGCCCACTTCTGTCGAGCGCCATCAGTCGTCGCATGCCGATGCATGTTCAGGGCGCCACTATGGGAACTGTCAGCTCCGTACACTCACTCATGGGAGCAATTGCTCCGGCCTTTACAACCCCCATGCTGATGACCGCAGGCCACCATTCCAACGATGTTCTGGCCGGATTGCCATTTTTCGGTGCTGCGGCCATGAGTCTGTGCGCACTCATCGTATTCTTTCTTGTTTCTCGTAAGCTTTTGCATGAAGAGCAAAATGCTTCCGAAGATCTTCTCGACGACTAAATCCGAGAATTACGCCATCACCCTTGCATCCGCTTGAGCAAGCGAAGCATATCCAAAAGCTGTTCTATCGCCGCCTCTTTATCCTTGACCGTTACCAGATTGGGAAAGATCTCTTTGAGGACTTCCGGAGACAAGGCCGCCATGATCAGACAAGGTGACATGATCGACATCACAACCGCTTCAATCTCCGGCCCCTCCTCGGGCACACCCAGAAAAGAAGCCACGATCTGCCGCAGCACCATCATCCGCTTGGTGCCGCGTGAGCGCACTTCCTTGATGAACTCTTCCGAAGGTCCCGTGAAAGCCTCTCGCGCCCACAAAGCCAAATGCCAATGACTGCGTCCGCGAGAAGCCATGAAAAAGGATTCCAGCGCCTGTCTTAACTTGTCCAATGGATCCGCATCACTTTGAAGATACTCTTCGAGACGAGCATCAATGATTCCCTCCGGAATCTGTCGAACCACCTCACGATACAGTTCGTCACGCCCGCCGAACCAATAATTAACGCTTGCGGCACTCACACCAGCAAGCTTGCACACATCCTTAGCGCGAACCGAAGCCCAGCCCTGTCGCGCAGCCAAAATACCTGCAGCGTCAATCAGCGCCTGACGCGTTGCTTGTCCATCGGTTCGTGCTTTTGCCGTTTCTTTTCTCATAAGCGTTTTCTAAAGTAGTGATATGCAAGGGGAAGACTGACGAGCGCTACAACCGCCGTCGGAATCATGATTTGAGCAATATGCATCCAGCCGGCATCGGCCAGATAGATTCTTCTGACGCTCAAAAGCGCAAAACGCAGCGGATCAAGCCAAGTCAGCGCCTGAATCCACTCGGGCATGTTGTCTACGGGACTGAATAAACCCGAGAGCAGTACCATCGGCACCAACGCCACAAAAGCAATCAAAAGGCCTTGCTGCATCGTTTTGCTATAAGCCGAAATCGCCAGTCCCATACCGACGATGGCCAACACAAAAACCAACATCACTGCGTAGATCTTAAAAACACTGCCTCGAAGCGGAACTTCAAACCAAAATTGAGCGATCAAAAAAATCAGTGTTCCCTGGAAAATTCCGATCAGTATCGGAATAAGCGCCTTGGAAGCCAGTAATTCTCCCGTGGTATACGGCGTGATCAACAGCTGCTCAAAAGTACCCATTTCTCGCTCTCGGGCAACTGACAAAGCCGAAAGCACCATAATCTGCAGCATGGACAGCACCATAATGAGTGCCGGCAAAATAAACCACTGCGTCAAATTATTGGGGTTGTAGAGATACCGAATGCTCTCAAACAGCATCCCCGTCCCCGCCACATTGCCGGCAATGATCGACAAATAACCCGCCGCCAGTTGTGCCGTCGTGGAATTGCGCCCGTCAATAATGACCTGCACCTGTGCAGCGCCTCCCTCGGCAAGCCGCTCGGCATAATCCTGCCCGATCACCATCACGACAAGCGCTTTTCCCGAATCAATCGCTTCTGCAATCTGCGCTGTGTTATCGAGCGTCATCACACGCTCAAACACCGTACTGGCATCAACAGCTCGCACCAATTCTGCACTTTGACGCGTTTTGGACATATCCAACAATGCATACGGCGCGTAGTCCAAATTGAACGTGGCCACGTAGCCAAACAAGATCACGTACAAAATCAACGGACCCACAAGGATCATTCGACTCGTTCTGTCCTTGAGCGTCGTAAGAAGCTCCTTGCGAAGCAGCGCTTGAAATCGTGCGCCGCGTCCAAAAAAACGCTGAAGCAGCTCTGTCATTTTCTAAGCCTCTTTTGACATAAACCGTAAGAGGCAACAAAAGCTGCCACCGTGAAAAGCGCAAGAATCATCAGGTTTTTAATCACCAAGTCCTGCATGCCCCCAGTTAAAAAGCCAACCTTGAGCACCTCAAGGTAGTAAACGGGCGGCAAACAATGCGCAAGAACATTGGCCCATTCCGGAGCTGCACGCAGATCAAAAATGAATCCGGACAAAATCACGGCGGGTAAAAAACTGACGAGAACCGTGATTTGAGATGCCAAAAACTGAGAGCGAGTCAATCCAGAGATCACCAGTCCCAGCCCCAGCCCCATCAACAAATAAAGTGCGGACGAACCCAGAATAATCCCCAATCCGCCACGCACAGGCACTTCATACAAGAAATACGCTGCAAGCATGCACAGCCCCCAGCCGAGCATACCAAGACAAAAATAGGGCAACGTCTTGCTCACCAAAATAGCCGAAGGCGAAGCCGGCGTAGCAATCATCGCCTCCATTGTCCCCTGCTCCCACTCACGGGCAAGCACTAAGCTCGTCATCATGCAACCGGTCAGTGTAAGCACGATCACAAACAATCCCGGCACCAAATACCATGTACTGATCGCCGATTCGTTAAACCAGATACGCGCAACCACAGCTATGCCTGGCAATGAAGATTCACCAGTCAAAGCAATGCCAGCTGTCGAAGAAATGGCATTGACAATCATGGTTGCGCGCGGTGCGTCAATTCCGTCAACAAGAATTTGGCATCCCGTACTTGCATTGCTTTTTTTCTCAAAAATCGCCAATGCCTCCACCTCAAAGTTCTCCAAAGCACGATTGGCTTGTCCCCGAGAAACAAAAAGCGTGGTTCTGAACGTCTGATTGGCCAACAAACTGGCCGTCATTCGATTCGTTTGTGCCGTGTTAGCCATATCCACGACACCGAGTCGAATATGACGCACATCAAAAGAGATTCCATATCCAAATAAAACAATGAGCATCAGCGGCATGAAAACGCCCAGCAAAATCGCACTTCGATCACGCAGGATCTGCCGCGTCTCCTTGAGCGTCAAGGCTCTTGCATGCATCCACCAAAGCGGCAACGATTTCATGACGCCCCCTGTATCTGAGCTGTCTGAGCAGCACGGGCCTGCGTTACGATGCGAATGAATGCATCGTTCATCGTCGCACAATCTGCACGTACTTCCTGCGGAGTTCCCAAAATCAAACTTCTGCCGGCATCTTGAATAAGAACGCGATCACAGTAGAGTGCTTCTTCCATGAAATGAGTTGTCACCACAACGGTAGTGCCGCATCGGGACAATGCCGTTACCCAACGCCAGAAACGTCGTCGTGTCGGAATATCCGCTCCGCTTGTCGGTTCGTCCAGAAACAAAATCTGAGGACGGTGCAGCAACGCTGCTGCCATGGACAGACGCTGTTTGTATCCTCCCGGCAGAGAGCCGGCATCGCGCGACGCAAACTCATGCAACCCGAAACTGCTCATAATTTGGGAAACACGTTCACGACCTCGCTTTCCAAGCAACCCATATGCTCCGGCAAAAAAAGCAAGGTTTTCCTGTACCGACAGACCGGAGTACAGAGTAAACTTCTGGGACATGTAGCCCAACGTTTCACGTGCTTTTTCGCGTCGGCGCCGTACGTCGATACCGGCAACGGACAATTCGCCTTCGGACACTTCCAGAAGCCCACAAAGCATCTTGAACGTTGTGGTCTTACCTGCACCATTTGGTCCTAACAGACCAAATATCTCGCCTCGAGCCACATTGAAGTTCGTCTTATCGACCGCTACAAATGCACCGAAGCGCCTGACCAGATTTTCCGCACGTATCACGTTGCACGGTGGTGTTTTCACACTGGAATCTTCATCTTGTTGGTGTTGTGCAAAGACCGATTCGTTGAAAGGCTCATCGTGTGCGTTTTGCGTACGCCAGTCACCCAAATACGATTTCCGAAGAACCAAATAGCCATCTTCCAGCGTTGTGTCACGCCGCGCAAAAATCACACCGGGATAACGACTCTGCAAACTCTCCAAAGAAACCATGCCGTTGGTGAGCACTCTTACTCCGTCGGCTTCCGGCACCGCGTCCAACAGATACTGCGTATCAGCAATCATTCGATCCTGCAGAAGCCGCACCGGTTCAACGGCATTTTTGCTCCGAGCAAAGTAAGTTTGACCGGCTGCATGCGAAGCAATTTGAGTGGGAGTTCCCTTTGCACGAACATGTCCCCCTTCAAGAATGACCACGTCATCGCACAACGAAGCCTCATCCATGTATGTCGTTGCAACCACAATGAGCATGTGCCGGCTTTCTGCATTTTCGCGAAGAATGCGCCACAACTCTCGTCGAGACAGCGGATCCACCCCCACCGTAGGTTCATCCAACAGCAAAATCCGAGGTCTGTTAAGCAGGGCGCATGCCAATCCGAGCTTTTGCTTCATTCCGCCGGATAATTTCCCTGCTGCTCGATCAACAAATGCCGTAAGACCGGTCATTCGTAGCAGCTCCTGGGTACGACTTGTGCGCTCACATTCGGACAACCCATACAAATCGGCGTACAGCTTGAAATTTTCCGCCACGCTTAGATCTTCATAAAGACCGAATTTCTGAGGCATATAGC
>DXSO01000001.1:0-28867 GCA_019410445.1 Sutterella sp. | reverse complement strand
GCCCCAAACTGCTTTGCCGCCGTTGCGCCGTAGAGCTCCTCACCAAAAACAAACACGCGTCCCGATGTCGGCTTCAAAATACCGGCTGCAATACGCATAAGCGTTGTTTTGCCCGCTCCGTCAGCTCCCACCAACGCCACCAAACGAGACAGCGCGAAACGCCCCGAGATCGCGCTCAGAATCTCTCCTGCCCCTTTTTCGGAACGGCATACGGAGTCAAATTCCAACGCGTACGTCTGTTGCTCGTCTCGAGTCGTCATCTTCAACATCCGCTATCGGACAAGTTCCACAGACACCGGCATTCCTAGACGTAAACGCTGGTGCGGGTCGTCAACCGTAAGTCGAACTTCGTAGACCAGAGAGGTGCGCAGCGCCTCCGTTTGAACAGTCTTTGGCGTGAACTCAGCCACAGTGGAGACAAAACCCACAATGCCTTCAAAAACCGTTTCCGGGAAACTGTCGCAATAAATTTTGACTTTTTGTCCGATACGAATTCGTCCAAGATTGACTTCATCGATCCAAGCACGCACCCACAGAGGATCCATCAGCGCAAGTTCGTACACGGGGGTTGAAGCCGACACCATGTCCCCTTTTTCTTTTGAGCGACTGCGAACAACGGCATCGGAAGGTGCTTTGAGCTCACAATTGCGAAGTGCTCGTTCGGCATCCTGTTTCTGAACTTCGGCAAGCTTCACGTTGGCCCGAGCCACATCAATCTGCTCGATGCGCGTGCCGGCAAGCAGCAAATCCAAATTCTTCCGTGCCGCCAACGCCTGTGCCTGCGACACACGAGCCTGAGAACAGGCCTGATCGACAAGCTGTTCTGTCGTAGCCTGTCCTAATTTCTGCTGCCGTTGACACAACCTCGAATTAAGATCGGCAGAAGCTTGATACGCCTTATATGTGGCACGCGCCGCATCAATCTCCTGCGGACGCGATCCGGCAAGCAACAAATCAAGCTCCTTGCGGCGAACCTGCAGTGCGGCCTCTGCATTGGAAAGCGCAATGACATAGCGATCCGGCTGCAGTCTTGCAAGCGTTTCCCCGGCTTTAACCGTATCCCCCTCTTCTACGTCCACCGATTCGATACGTCCGGCCTCTTCGAAAGCCAGACTGATCGTGCGCATGTCAACGCTGCCGTATATCCGCAACGGCTCGGTTTGTGCAGAATGACTCAAAAAATACTTGCACCCAAAACCTGCGGCTGCGCCAAGCACGACAAGCATCGCTAAAACTTTCTAGCGAAACATTCCCTTTACCCATCGCCCGAGATACTTTTAAATTCTAATTAGAATTTAAAATATTGCTCATAAAAGAAAACCCGACTTTCCCAAGCACAGCGCAACTTCGACTGCGCTGTCTTGAAAAGTCGGGCCTTGCCGTCAGGATTTAATCCTCGGCGATCAGATGTCTTCGCTCACCATATCGATGGCTCCGCACGGACATTCGTTGGCGCAAATTCCGCAACCCTTGCAGTAGTCGTAGTTGAACTTGAATTTTTTGCCGGGACCGAGTTTGATGACCGCATTATCCGGACACACGCCATAACAATTGTCGCACTCAAAGCAGTTGCCACAGCTCATGCAGCGACGTGCTTCAAAAAGAGCATTCTCTTCCGTCAGACCATGCTGGACTTCGTCAAACGTCGTCGTGCGGCGTGCCAAATCAAGCGTCGGACGTACGGTCTTTGGCGCATCTGCGTAGTACCAAGTGTGCAGACGATCAAAACTAGCCAACGGAGCCTGCACCGGCTCAGCATACTTCTCGCCTTTCAGATAGGCAGTAATCGCCCGAGCAGCTTTCTTGCCGTGTCCGATGGCAACGGTCACATTCTTGTCGCCCTTGACCATATCGCCGCCGGCAAAAATACCGGGCACGGTACTCATCATGGTTTCATCAACCACCAATTCATCGTCCTTGGCTTCAAGTCCGGGGAAGTTGGAAAGGAATCCCAAATTGGTTTGCTGACCGAGCGCAAGTACCACCGTATCAACGGCAATATTCTCGTAGACGCCAGTACCACGAGGCTTGCCGTTTTCATCAAGCTCCATCTTCTCGATCTTGATCTCTCCGCCCTGCGCCTCGCGAATGGTCGACAACCACTTCATGTTGACGCCTTCTTCGATCGCTTCCTGAATTTCAGCCTGATGCGCCGGAGCACGATCACGCGTACGACGATACACAACCAAAGGCTCGGCCCCCATACGACGCACGGTACGCGCAACGTCGATTGCGGTATTGCCGCCGCCGTAAATCGCCACACGGCGACCAAGCATCGGTTTTTCGTCTTCAGCCACGTCTTTCAGGACGCTCACTGCATCGAGCACGCGAGAGGCATCTCCCGCCGGAATATAAGTGCGACGAGCCAAATGAGCCCCTACGCCAAGAAACACAGCGTCGTAATGCCCGTCTTTCATTTCCTGAGCCAAATCGGTGACTTCACGACCGCATTCGATCGTCACCCCCGTCCGTTCGATACGAGCAATTTCGGCATCAAGCACTTCCCGCGGAAGACGATACTTCGGAATTCCATAGCGCATCATGCCTCCGGCGGCCTGGGCACCTTCCACAACGTGCACAGAATGGCCGGCTTGACGCAAATGGTAAGCCGCACTCAAGCCCGCAGGACCGGCCCCCACAACAAGCACCCGCTTGCCGCTTTCCGTTTCGGGTTTGGGAAGATCCCATCCCTTGGCCAGCGCATTGTCACCCAAGAAGCGTTCCACCGAATTGATGCCGACGGACTCATCGAGTCCGCCTCTGTTGCAAGCCGTCTCACAAGTGTGGTAGCACACACGTCCCATGCAGGCCGGGAAAGGGTTATCCGCCGTAATCCGCTTCCAAGCCTCTTCATAGTCACCTGATTCGGCAGCATAGAGCCATGCCTGGCACTTTTCACCTGCAGGGCACTTGGCGTTGCAAGGCGGCGTACGGTTTACGTACACAGGTTTGACGGTACGCCATGAGCCCGTGCGGTTTTCCAATGAGCTGCCCACATCAAGCGTAATGGCAAAAGGGGTATTTTTCTGAGTCATTTCTTCTGTTCTCCGCTCACATTCGCTTTTGCAGCGGATCAAATCACATGATGACGTTCTTCGGCCTGTTCAGGCACGGGAACATCATCACCTTGCTCGTCGCCGAGCAAGCCGTATCGGGCGATGTTGCGATTGGCCAATGCCTGAATGCGCTGCACGATTTCCGGATTGCCCTTCTTCCCGAATAGATGCGCAAAACGCTTCTGCTGCATCAAATACTTCTCAACCGGCTGTTTACGACGAATCTTGGAGACCTTGGTCACTTCACCGTATTCAGCCTCAAACACCGGGAACAAGCCGGTTTCATGAGCCAGACGAGCCAATTCGATCGTTTTGGCCGAAGGCGCTCCCCAGCCAAGAGGGCACGGCACAAGGATGTGAATGTAACGAGCACCGTGGAAAGTCATTGCATAACGCACTTTGCGCTCAAGATCATGCAAATCGGCCACCGTAGCTGTTGCCACGTAAGGAATACCGTGCGCCATGGCAATGGCAGGCACATTCTTACCCTGTCCGAAGCTATTTCCCGGGAAATCCTGCGTGGGCATCGTCGTTGCGGTGCGAGCCGCCGGGGGCGTTGCCGATGAACGCTGCACGCCCGTATTCATATAGGCCTCGTTGTCAAAGCAAAGATAGAGCACGTCATCGTTTCTTTCGAACATGCCCGACAAGCATCCGAAGCCGATATCCGTTGTACCACCGTCGCCGCCCATCGCAAGAATACGAACGGGTTCCGTGCCTTTCTTTCGCGCCTTGACGCGAGCGGCCGCAGCCAAGCCCGTGGCTACGGCAGCCGTATTGCCGAACAACGAATGAAACCACGGTAACTGCCAAGCGCTTTCTGGATAGGGCGTGGAAAACACTTCCAGGCACCCCGTAGCGTTCGTTGCAATGATTTGTCCGTTGGTTGCCGCCAGCGCCGCATCCACCGCATAGCGAGCGCCGAGCGCCTCCCCGCATCCCTGACAGGCGCGATGACCGGAATTGAGAGCGTTGTGACGCTCCTGAGAGGACTGTACGGTGCGGTCGGTCGGGTCAAGGAGGCGATTGCCGACCGTCCAGGTCCCCGTCTGATAAAAGCGGATTGCTGATTCCTGCATTTGTTTTGCCTCTTTTGACGTTACTGACGCATCGCCGCATCGCGGATCAATGCTTCGGGAATAGGACCGGACTTACGCGTCTTGCGTTCACGCTCAAGCTGACGTTCGACCAATTCTTTGTCCAAATCCATAAACGTAAGCGTTTCGAGCTGATGCTCCGCAGCCTGCTTGAGCATCTTCTTTAACGAAGCCTTCGTAATGGCACGGCCACCAAGTCCTGCGATGACGGTATAGCGAGTAACGCCAGGCTCTTTGAGCGAAACCATGATGTCTCGACTCAACACACCTCCCGACCCCACGGCCAGCGTGCGCTCAAGCACAACCACGGTCTTGGCTCCCTCAAGCGCCTTGCCCATCGCCTCGACCGGGAACGGGCGGAAACATTTGACGCCTACGACGCCAATCTTAAGATCCGTCTGCTCGCGCAGTTCATCAACCGCATCCTTAATCGTTCCCAGACACGATCCCATAGCCACAATGCGAATATCTGCATCTTCGCAGCGATAGGTATGCACCAACCCGCCCGATGAACGACCAAAAATTCCCTTGAATTCCTCGGCAACCTGCGGAATCAGCTCCAAGGCTTGAAGCTGCTTGATGTGAGCCAGATAGCGGACTTCGGTGAACGCTTCGGGCCCCACCATGGCGCCGATCGAAACCGGGTCACTCGGATCGAGTTCCTGACGCGGAGAATACGGCGGCAAGAATTTGTCGACTTCCTCCTGAGTGGGAATATCAATGCGTTCAAATGCGTGAGTCAGCACAAAACCGTCCATGCAGACCATGACAGGCAAAGAGAGCTCTTCGGCAATACGGAAAGCCTGAATGTGCAAATCCGCCGCTTCCTGGTTGGTTTCGGCAAAAATCTGAATCCAGCCGCTGTCGCGCTGACTCATCGAATCCGAATGATCGTTCCAAATATTGATCGGCGCACCGATGGCACGATTGGCCACCGTCATCACGATCGGAAGCCCCAGGCCCGAAGCGTTGTAGACGGCCTCTACCATGTACAGCAGGCCTTGAGACGCCGTTGCCGTGTAAGCACGTGCTCCGCCAACACTGGCACCGATGGCCACCGACATAGCCGCAAATTCGCTCTCTACATTGATGTACTCGCAGTTCTCGATGAGTCCCTTGCGGGTCATCGTTCCCAGCGCTTCAACAATATGCGTCTGCGGCGAAATCGGATACGCGCAGATCACTTCCGGTCGGCAAAGCGCCACAGCCTGCGCAACGCCCTGACTGCCTTCGATTTGCTTGAGCATCAGTTTTCCTCCGAATCCGTCGATTGGGATTTGATGTGTTCCCAGGCTGCCTGCGCCACCTTTGCATTTGCCTCGGCAATCTTTCCACCAAATCGAGCGTTGTAAGCCGCCTGAACATTTTCCAACGTAATTGCCCCCGTCATCGCCGCAAACCCCGCCAGCATGCCGGCCCCCGGCAACGGCCGGCCAATATTTTCAATCGCAAAGCGGGTTGCAGGAACCGTACGCACATGCCCTTTGGGAAGACGTTCGACAAGCTCCTGAAGTCCCAATTCCTCAGGCGTTGAGGAACTGTTGATCAACACGTAACCATCGGGACGAATGCCGCCGAAAACATCTTCACTTTCCAAAAGCGTACGATCCTGAACAAGGACCACATCAGGCTCTTGAATCGGTTCGCGCAAGCGAATTTCCTTCTCGTCAATACGAGCAAAAGCAACAACCGGAGCACCGGTTCTTTCCGAACCGAAACTCGGAAACGCCTGCGCCCAATGTCCCTCGGTAAAGGCTGCCACGCTGAGCATTTCGGCGGCTGTTACAACGCCTTGCCCCCCGCGGCCGTGAATTCTGATTTGATACACGACGTTTTCTCCATGTGCGTTGTGTGCGCAAACTCTCTTTCTGTTTTACTTTAAGACAACTGCAGAAGCTGCGCACGAAACCACGCGGGCGATTTTTTTCAAACCGCCCGTGCATGGGTGAACAGATTTGTTATGCATTCTGCCAAAACTTCAGGCATTTGCACGATCGGACTTAGATCGTCCGACCGATGCACCTCCTGCAGACAGAGACTATCGGGAGGCGCATCTTTTTTCATCAGCCAAAAAGAGGATCCCCATATCCTCCATTATCGGCATGGGTTTATCCCATTGAGGTTCCGAAACCCTCGGCAACAACTAAAATTGCACCGACTTCAACCGCCGATACTTCCCTTTGTCTCATGTCTTTTCGTCGCCTTGTTCTGCTTGCTCTTCCCCTAATTCTTTCCGGTTGCTCCACCCTGCAGAACTTCTTTGACCCACTTTCTCCCGGTGCGGATACCTCCGCCGCATTCATTCTCACCGGCAAAGGAGTGCAGCAGTTTCAATGCACGGCTGATGCTGCAGGCAGATACTGGAAATTTATTACGCCTCAAGCCCAACTCAGCGATGAAAAAGGCCGAGTTGTGGCTCGGCAAGGTTCCGACGGCAGTTTTTTTGCCAACGACGGCTCGATGTTGTCTGCCAAAATCGAGAAATATGCGCAGGACTCTGTTGCCGGCAACCTGCGTGACTTGGTCTACAAAACAACCCACCGTGGCAGACCTGGCTTGTTTTCCGGAATTTCTCACGTCAAGCGCAGCAATGGACAAGGCGGTATTCCGCTGACGCGTTGTTCGGCCTCTCAGCTCGGCACGACCTTGAAGGTTCCGTTCACAGCGACTTTTACGTTTTATCGTGCCGAGTGACAAAGACAAGGAAAATCAAAGAGTTCTCTTTTGCCTCAAGCAAAAAAGCACACATTTGAAGCGTGAAAACAGGCGCTAAATCAGATAAAATTAGGCGTTTCGTTGCGTGGAGAATTTTCCGCGCCGGCATGTGGTGAATTTGTGGAGGTTTTATGGTTGGAGCTACGGTTTTGGGCGTTTTCCTGCAAGGATTGCCGCCGGATCGTCGCGTCGCTATGGCCCGGGTTGCAAGTCTGATTCGTCGTGCTGCACGCGGTGTGCGCGAAAGCAAGCGTTTTGGTCTTGTCTTCTACGAACTGAACGGTGGACCGCTTTTCGGTCTGGAGTCCCGTGAAAAGTCACTCACGCTTTACATTGCCGAAAAATCGGTCATTGAACCCTTCTTGTCATCGATGAAGGGAATTGATGCCGAACACAGTCTCATCGAGTTTACGGATCTCAATCGTCTTCCGCTTCCTGACATCGAGAAAATCGTGCGTGCGAGCGTTGTTGCTCGCCGTGAACGCACGAGCGCTCCCTCTCAGTCCGAGATCCTCGCCATGTGGGGTGTCAAGGAAGAAGAAGCCGCTGTCGCACCTCCCGTCGTTCGCATTTCCATGAGAACGGCTGAAGACGAACAGGCAGAAGCTGCCGCAAAGGCTGAAGCCGAGCGTCTGACTGCGGAGAGCAAAAAGATCCTGCGCCCGACGAAACCCGAAAAGTCGCTGGTTCAAAAGCGCGCAGCCGCAGCCGCAAGCAAACCCAAGGCAACGCGGGCAAGCAAGGCGGTCGTCGACGAAAAAAGCGCCGCCAAGCCTGTTGTGCGCCGTACGCGCCGCACAAAGGCTGCAGAAGCCGCGGCGGAATAAATCGGCAACGCAAAGCTTCTTTGCTTAGCTTCGCACACAACGAAAACGCCCGTTTAAAACGGGCGTTTTCGTTGTGTGCCGCATCTTGATATCGCGTCTTACACTTCAATCAACACGTAGCGATCACTTCCCATTTTGAGTTCACGCATAGCCGTCAGCTGATGCATTCCCACACGAGACTCAATGCGTTCCACCAGATCATGGTTGTGCGGTGTTGCATACACCAAGTCAACACACGCTTGGTCAATAGCCAAAATATCCGTGGAGGCCAAAATACCGACATCCTCAATGGTGGGTTCGGCCGCCGCAGTTCCTGCGCAGTCACAGTCCACAGACATACGCCGCATCACATTGATATAAACGATATGTTTGCCGAAATAGTCGATCACGGCCTTGGCGGACTCTGCCATCGTTTCCATCAACCGTTCCTTGGCCGGCCACTGATCCCAAGGTTTTGAAACATCATCAATCGCGTGAACCTGAGCCTTTCCGATACGCCCGTCTGCACAACCGATGGCGATGTTTTTCATTGAACCGCCGAAACCGCCCATGGCGTGCCCCTTGAAGTGGGTAAGTACGATCATAGAGTCATAATCGACGATGTGTCCGCCCATGGAGACTTCTTTGAAGTGCTTACCACCGCGCACGGGCAAATTGACCGTACCTTCGGCATCCATGATATCCACCGGACAAAATGTCCATCCATTGACCTTAAGCGTTTCCAAGTGCTGCTGGGTCGTATAGCGGTCACCCTGATAAAGGGTATTCGTCTCCACGATGGTCGAGTCGGGCACCGTTTTCTGAAACGCCTGAACCATCTCGCGCGGCAGAATATTGGGGCCGTGCTTTTCCCCCGTATGCAGCTTGATGGCGACCTTGCCGTAAATCCCCTCATTGATGCGCTCATAAAGTGCAATCAAACTTTGCGCATCAATTCGGCGTGAAAAATAAACTTTAGCCTTGGCTCCCGGAGCATCCTGCCCCACACGCTTGCAGGCGACCACAGGCGCTTGACTCATCTTGTCCTTATCACACACGTTCTTTGCCTCCTTACGCTGATCCTCGGCACGTCTCATTCAGATCGGTGTCGGTCAAAGAAATTATCCGTCTGCTCAAAATGCGTTTGATTGCCTAAAACAAGCGAAAAGCAACGAAAAAGTCTCATGACTTCTGTTCCTGAAATCCGCACTCGAGCGCATCTATCAAACGTTTGTACTCGCTCTTGACCTGCTCTTGGGTGCAGCCCATCAAAACGGCATCATCCAACACATCCTGGAGCAATGCCTTGACCTCCTGCCAATTCTCCTCAAGCACCTTCACTTTTTCAGTACAGGAAACCGTACTTCCGTCAGCCTTCAGCCATCGTTTGGGCGGCAACGTATTCAATTGTTCTTTCTGATGCATTTTTTGACAAATATTTTTACCGGCCGAACAGACCGACAACAGGGATGCCGTTGCGAAATCCAAGAGTTCCAAGTCTTCAGCGGTTAAAATCAAGCCTTCGCCAATGATAGGAAATTGCGGCGCGTTCTGCTTGACGATTCCTCGCGTTTGCTTGTCTTTTGTCTTCGTGTTCTGCCATGGATATTCAGCACAGTCTTTCTTCAGCCTTCAATCCGAAAGCCGTTGCCGTCATCGGCGCCAGCGACCGCCCCGGAAGCCGCGGCACTTATGTTTGGAGCGGCGTGATGAACGGCAGGCGCATTCATGACGCATACCCTGTCAACCCCAAATACAAGTACATCGGCGTAACGTCCTGCTGGCCGTCTTTATCGGAAGTACCCGCCAAGATTGATCTGGCGGTCATTGCCACACCCTCCTCAAAAATTGAAGGGATTCTCAAAGAATGTAAAAAACTCGGCATACCCAACGTACTGGTCACTCCCGGAGATGAGGCGCTGACATCGGATCGACATTGGCGAGAACATGTTTCCACTCTGGCCAAAGAAGCCGGCATTCGTCTGATCGGGCCTGACTCAATGGGCATCATGCGCCCGAGCATCGGTCTGAATGTCAGTTACTGGCCTCGGCTCGCTCAAGCCGGAAGCATCGGACTTTTGTGTCAGTCCGGTGCCGTTACCGCTTCCGTACTTGAATATGCCTCTCGCTCGGGTATCGGTTTTTCCACTGTCATCTCTTCGGGGTTGGAAAGCGAAGTTTCGCTAGCCGAAATGATCGATTTTTTAGCAGCCGATCCGCAAACGGAGATTATTGCGTTGCATGTCGAAGCGGTTCGACATCCGCGCAGCTTCTTTTCGGCCCTGAGAAGCGCCGTTCGGCAAAAACCGGTCGTTGTGCTCAAAGCCGGTCGCGGCAGCAACGCACGCCGCCTGGCCTCGTCTCGCTTGGCGACACCGGCAAGCGATGAAGCTGTTTTTGACGCGGCAATTGCTCGGGCTGGAGCCATTCGCTGCGATCGCCTTGAAGAATTCGTCACAACACTGGAAGTCTTTTGTACGAAGAAAAATCCTCGCACCGGCCGCTTGGCCATGTTGTGCACCGGACTGGGATTTGCCCTGCTTACGGCCGATGCCGCCGACGCCCAAAACATTGAGCTAGCCGACTTTTCAGTTGATACCGAAAAAACGCTTGTCAAAATCTGCAGCTCCAAAACCAACGTCAGCAATCCGTTGGCAATTGCCGCCGACGCGGATGCCGAACTTTTCGCGCAGGCATTGCGTGCATGTCTTTGCGACGACAACGTTGACGGAGTCATCGTTACACTCGCACCCACTGCCGTCAACGCAACGCCACGGACTGCACAATTGTTGGCCAACGCTGCAAAAGATTCTTTCAAGCCCGTCATCATCTGTTGGGCGGCTCCGTATGCAGAAGATCTGATGCGGGAAGCCTTCAAGCGATGCAATCTGCCCTGCATCAGCACTCCGGAATTGGGAATGCGAGCCTTCGCAAATCTGGCTCGCTACGAGCAGCTCAAAGAACAGCATCTCACCGCACCTTCCGAAACCCTTACTGCCGGATCTCCGGATCTGGAAGCCGCCCGTCGTATTATCCGAACGGCCAAATCTGCTCAGCGACACATTCTTACGGAAAAAGAAACTGCCGAATTACTGCAAAGCTTCGGTATCTCTTCTCTGCTTTGTACCTTTGCTAAAAACGAAGCCGAAGCCGCCGCGGCTGCCCGACGCATCGGCTTTCCCATGGCTGTCAAAATCTCAGCCGAAGGTATTGCACACAAAACCGATACCGGCGGCGTAATTCTCAATCTGCTGTCAGAATCCGAAGTTCGTGATGCCTTCAATACGATACGCAGTCGTTGTGCCGAACGTGCTCCCATGGCACTCTTTAACGGCGTTTTCGTTCAAAAAATGGCAAACAGCGAACGATTGCGTGAAGTAGCCATCCGTGCCAGCACTGATCCTGTCTGGGGAGCCAGCATCAGTTTTTCTGCAGGCGGCCGCACTGGGGAAATCTTCACCGAACGCACTGTGGAATTGGTGCCGCTTACCGAACCGTTGGCACGAAACTTAATCCGTCGCCATGCCGTTTACAAAGCTTTCGGACGCTTCCGCGGAATGCCTGCGGCCAATGAAGATGCACTGATTGAAACCCTTCTTCGAATCTCTGCTCTTTTGTGCGAATTGCCGGCAGTAGCGGAACTGACAATCAATCCCCTGGTCCTCGATGATCGTCAAACGCTCTCACTGGATGCCTGCGTTTCGTTGTGCTCAAGAAGCGAGACTCCGGACGCCGTCTACTCTCACATGTTGGCCGCACCGGCACCACTGATGCAATCGGAAGAATTCCCGAGCCGCAATGGGCTGATGCGCATTCGCAGTATCCGTCCCGAAGATTTTGCCGCTGAGAAGCGACTACTGCAGCGTCTTTCCCAAAAAAGTGCCTACCTGCGCTTTCACAAAGATGCAGCGGATGTCACCGATAATGAAATCATCGCCTTTACCGACTTTGACCGTGAACGCGAAGCTGCCTTCGTCATTACGGATGCGGGTGCCTCAATCGAACGCCCGGAAATTCATGCTGTCGGACGCATCACCAAAGCTCCTGACAGCGACACGGCCGAATTCGGGATCGTCGTCGAAGACAAGTTCCAGCGTGCCGGGTTTGGCTCCATTCTGATGCAAAAGCTCGAAAATGAAGCCCGTGCCCGAGGAGCCAAAAAGCTCTCCGGTTGGGTTCTGAAAGGCAATGATGCCATGGCCAGCCTCATGAGCCGCCGCGGATACAGAGCCGCCGATTGCCCGCAGGACGCCACAATGCTCATTTATTCGCTTGAATTTTCTGAAGCGACTCATAAAAAACAAAACTAATGTCGTAAGGACTCTCTTCATGTCTTTGAATCAACTTCTTGAACAACACGTTCTCACCGTTGAAATCTCGCGTCCGGCCAAACGAAATACGCTTGATGCCAAAACGCTCGAAGAATTCACCGACATTCTGAAAAAGGCCGACGCCAATGACGACGTTCGCGTTGTTTTGATCGTTGCGCAGCCCGGAATTTTCTGCGCCGGCGGCGACCTAAAAGAGCAGTTGGAAAATCCCAGCGCAGCAGCCGATACTCCAGCCGGTCAATTCATCACTCAGATGCAGTCGATGAATAAGCCCGTTGTGGCTTGTGTTGAAGGTCCCTGCGTTGGCTTCGGCACAACGATTCTGTACTACTGTGATCTGGTTTACGCCGGCGCAAGCAGCCTCTTCTCCCTACCCTTTACTGCTTTGGGGCTGACGCCTCGCTTCGGTGTTTCATACCTTGCTGTGGCTGCGGCGGGCTTGCATAAAGCCGCTGAAAAAATTCTTTTGTCCGAACCGATCACGGCTCAAGAAGCTCTGCAGATGGGCATTGTCAGCGCCGTCTTTGCCGACGATGTCGTACGCGCTCAAACACTGGCACGCGCCCAACGTCTTGCAAAACTCTCGACAGTGGCGGTTCAAGCAAGTAAAAAACTTCTTCGCTGTGCCATGACCGAACATATCCAGGCAGTGCGTGATCGTGAAGCAGCTGCCTTTGAAGCTGCCGCTGCCACTGCAGCTGCCAAGGAGGCATGCAGTGCCTTTCTTGAAGGCCGCAAGCCCAACCTTGACTAAGGAGACAATGCATGAACGTACTGCTGACGGGGGGTACGGGCTTTATCGGCTCGCACACAGCCGTGTGTCTCATTGAGGAAGGTCATGTGCCGATCCTTTACGACAATCTCTCCAACAGCAAAGTTGAGGTTGTCGACGCCATTGAGCGCATCACGGGAAAACGTCCGATTTTCATTGAAGGCGATATCCGCGATCAAGCAAAATTGACCGCAACTCTCAAAGAACACTCAATTGAAGCCGTAATTCATTTCGCAGGACTCAAAGCCGTTGGAGAGTCCTGCGAAAAACCATTGCTTTATTACGAAAACAATGTGGCCGGCACCGTTGTTCTTCTGCAGGCGATGCAGCAATGCCATGTTTCGAAGCTCATTTTCTCGAGTTCTTCGACAGTCTATGGAACACCTCTGGCTCTTCCGCTTACCGAAGACATGCCCACAGGCACCCCAACCAATCCATACGGCCGCACCAAACTCATGATCGAGGAAATCTTGAGCGATCTGTGTGCCTCTGATCCTGGTTTCACTGCAGTGTGTCTGCGCTATTTCAACCCGATTGGTGCTCACGAATCCGGTCTGATCGGTGAAGATCCCAACGGCATCCCCAACAACCTTTTGCCTTATGTTGCACGTGTGGCATCCGGCAAGCTTGAATGCATTCGTGTTTTTGGCAACGATTATCCGACTGTTGACGGTACCGGTGTTCGCGATTACATCCATGTTGTGGATTTGGCTCGAGGTCACGCTGCGGCTTTGGCCTACGCCGCTGATCATCTCGGTTGGGAAGCAATCAATTTAGGGACAGGCAGGGGTTCAAGCGTTCTGGAAGTCATTCAGGCCTTCGAAAAAGCTTGCGGGAAAAAACTACCCTACAAGATCATGCCTCGACGTGCCGGCGATATCGCCGCTAATTGGTGCAGTCCTGAAAAAGCAAAGAAATTGCTTGGTTGGCAAGCGCAATACGATATCGCGCAAATGTGTGCAAGCGGATGGAAATTCGAACAACTCCACTCACAAAAACACAAATAACCAAGTAACAAAAAACCGCCGCAGGTTCAACCTTCGGCGGTTTTTGCTGCCGCGCCTTTTGACGCGGCATAAATCAGAGCTCGAAAAGCAACCGATTACTCAGCAGCCTTTTCTTCCTTGACTTCTTCGACGGCCTCAGCACGTTCGGTGAGTTCCATGTAAGCCATGGGAGCATTGTCACCAACGCGGAAACCCATCTTCAGGATGCGGGTATAGCCGCCATTGCGGTTAGCAAAGCGCGGGCCGAGCACTTCAAAGAGCTTGGTCACGATAGCGCGATTGCGCAAACGATTGAAAGCGAGACGACGATTGGCCACGGTATCAACCTTGGCAAGCGTGATCATCGGCTCGACAACACGGCGAAGTTCCTTGGCCTTGGGCACAGTGGTCTTGATGGCTTCGTGCTCGAGCAGCGAATTCATCATGTTACGGAGCATGGCGAGGCGATGGGCGCTCGTGCGATTGAGCTTACGCAGACCAGAACGATGGCGCATTTTGATTTTCCTTTTTGAGTCTATTTGAACGTTTTCACAGTAAACAGCGAAACGTTCCCCCAGCTCTTCGATCCTTTGTCATGGTAGAGACAAAAGGCGGGCGGGTCTGAAGTTAAAACAAAGTAAGGCCCGCATTTTACAGGAAATTTTCGTTCTTGCACAATGCGGGCTTTAAAAAGAATTAGAGGTTGGCAGGCGGCCAGTTTTCGAGACGCATACCCAACGTCAAACCGTGGGAAGCGAGCACTTCCTTGATTTCGTTCAAGGACTTGCGGCCCAGATTCGGCGTCTTGAGCAGTTCGTTCTCGGTACGCTGGATCAGATCGCCGATGTAGTAAACGTTTTCGGCCTTCAGGCAGTTGGCGCTGCGAACAGTAAGTTCGAGAACGTCAACCGGACGCATGAGGATCGGATCGAGCGGCGGCGGAGTTTCTTCCTGCGGCTGCTGTTCGGCTTCAATGTTCGTCTTGATGGCACCGAAGACCGAGAGCTGATCCTGCAGAATATGCACAGCGTTGCGCAGTGCGTCTTCCGGACTGATCACACCGTTGGTCTCGATGGTCATTTCGAGCTTGTCCAAGTCAGTGCGCTGAGCAACACGAGCAGCCGACACTGCATAAGCCACGCGGCGAACAGGCGAAAAGCTAGCATCCATAATGATGCGGCCGATCGTCTGCTTGGAGTAGTCATCACGGAATGCACGCACATCACCCGGCTGATAACCACGGCCAGTTTCGACGCGAACCTGAAGATCAAGCTTACCGCCGGAAAGATTGGCAATGACGTGATCGGGGTTGAGCACCGACACATCGTGCGGCAGATCAAAATCACCAGCAGTCACAGGACCGGTACCGGACTTCTGCAGACGCAGCATGACGTCTTCACGACCGCCTTCAAGCTTAAACACGACTCCCTTGAGGTTGAGCAAAATGTCGACCACGTCTTCAATGACGCCATCGATCTGGGAGTATTCGTGCACGA
Organism: Sutterella sp.; assembly: GCA_019410445.1. GTDB lineage: Bacteria > Pseudomonadota > Gammaproteobacteria > Burkholderiales > Burkholderiaceae_F > Duodenibacillus. Next base: position 13,608 of record DXSO01000001.1, on the reverse strand, counting down.
CGCCCACGATCTGAGCTTCAGTCGGAGCGTAACCAACCATGGAGGACAACAGGATGCGGCGCAAAGCGTTGCCGAGCGTGTGTCCATAGCCGCGTTCGAACGGTTCGAGCGTGATGACGGCAAGATTGGGGTTCTGTTCGTCGACGACGGCTTCAACCGTTGTCGGCTTCAGGAGTGCAGTATTGGCCATTGTAGAAAGTTCCTTTTCAATACCCTCGGCTCGTTACACCGATAAGGCTGACGGTTTCTTTAAAGAAAATCTCACTACCCTCTCAAAGAGGGCGTCTGTTTCGGGGCCACCCGAAGTGACGGAGACGCAAAAGGAGACAAAGCCGAAAACTCGGCAATGCTTTTCAAGAAGTTCGAAGATTGATTTTATCAAACCCCTTGAAAAACATTGGCGCCCGAAGCACGAAAACCGTGCTCGAGCGCTTCTTTTCCCTGTGTATCCGACTTGTCCTCCCCCTCACTACAGAGCTCGGACAAGTCAAATCAGCAACCGGATTAACGCGAGTAGTGTTCGATAACGAGAGCTTCGTTGATGTCCGGAGCGATTTCATCGCGGGCAGGTGCGTTCTTGAACGTACCTTCCATCTTCTTGGCATCAACGCTCACCCAGGCCGGGAAACCATTCTGGCCGGCGAGTTCGAGAGCTTCGATAATACGAACCTGCTTCTTGGCGGACTCGCGAACGGAGATGACATCACCGGCCTTCACGGAGTAAGACGGGATGTTGCACTTCTTGCCGTTCACGAGAATGGCGCAGTGGCTCACGAGCTGACGAGCTTCAGCACGCGTGGAACCAAAGCCCATGCGGTAAACAACGTTGTCGAGGCGGCTTTCCAGCAGAGCAAACAGGATTTCGCCGGTGTTGCCGGTGCGGCGGCTTGCTTCTGCATAGTAGCGGCGGAACTGACGTTCGAGAACGCCATAGGTACGCTTCATCTTCTGCTTTTCACGCAGCTGCGTACCGTAGTCCGAAAGGCGCTGGCCGGAGGTCTTGCCGTGCTGGCCGGGCTTCACCTCTGCGCTCTTGACCTTGGAGTCAAAGGAACGGCGGGCGCTCTTCAGATTGAGGTCGCAACCCTCGCGGCGCGAGAGCTTCAACTTGGGACCGAGATATCGTGCCATTTTATTTGTTACCTCTTCTATCCTGCGGCGTAGACCGCATTCAGTTTGCGTTTAACGATAGATCACGCAAACGCAGGATACGAATTTAAAAAAATTGTGAATTAAACGCGACGGCGCTTGGACGGGCGAACACCATTGTGCGGAACCGGCGTCACGTCCTGGATGCTCGTCACACGAATGCCGAGAGCATTCAGAGCGCGAACGGAGGATTCACGACCGGGGCCAGGGCCCATGATGCGCACTTCAACGTTCTTCAGACCGAATTCCTGGGCAATCTTGCCTGCGTGTTCGGCAGCCACCTGAGCGGCAAAGGGCGTGCTCTTACGGGAGCCCTTGAAGCCCTGAGCGCCTGCGGAGGAGGCAGCAACAGCATTACCCTGACGGTCGGTAATGGTGATGATCGTGTTGTTGAAAGAAGCATGCACGTGAGCGATGCCTTCGGTCACAACCTTCTTCACCTTCTTGCGGCCGCGGGCGGCCTGCTGGGATTTGGGTGCCATAACTATTCTTACTCCTGATTACTTCTTGAGAGTCACGCCGACCTTGCGCGGTCCCTTACGGGTGCGAGCGTTGGTACGGGTGCGCTGTCCACGCACGGGCAGGCCGCGACGATGGCGGAAACCACGATACGTGCCCAAGTCAATCAGACGCTTGATCGAGAGCTGAACTTCGCGGCGCAGGTCGCCTTCAACGGTGTAGTTGTTGACGGCTTCGCGGATGCGTTCCAGTTCTGCGTCGGTCAAATCCTTGACCTTCTTGGAATGTTCGATGCCGCAGGAATCCAAGATCTGCATAGCGCGGGAACGACCGATGCCATAGATGGCAGTCAGACCGATCACGGCGTGCTGCTGCGGCGGGATGTTAATACCGGCAATACGAGCCATTTGTGTTTACCTCAATTAGCCTTGACGCTGCTTGTGACGCGGGTCTTCGCAGATCACTCGCACAATACCCTTGCGCTTGATGATCTTGCACTTGCGGCACATTTTCTTGACTGAAGCGTTAACCTTCATTCTTAATCTCCAGCCCGTCCGGGAAACGGCGGGCATACTTAGTTGGTGCCAACACAGGGGAAAGACGCATGATTTTACTTGTTTTTCCCAAAAAAACAAGTCACAAACCCGGGGGCTTGACGCATCGAACAGCGTAGTGACTGCTCTGCACCCCCGAAGTTTGGGACTCTCGGTCGCCTCATTCGCGACATCAGCCGGAATGATTTCTAAATTTTTGCGACTTAATTTTTTAGCAGGTTTTCCGCTAACCCTCCGGTTAGAGGCGCGGACGGCACCTTGTTTTTAAAAGGCATCCGATCAAAGACCGGAGCCGAAGCCCTTGAAGTTTGTCTTCTTGAGCAAATTCTCATACTGGTGAGACATCATGTAGGCCTGAACCTGATTCATGAAGTCCATCGTCACAACGACCACGATCAGCAGTGAAGTACCACCGAAATAGAAAGGAACGTTGAAACGCAAATTCAAAAATTCAGGAACCAAGCAAACAAATGTCAGGTAGGCTGCACCGCCCAACGTCAGGCGAACAAGCACCTTGTCGATGTAGCGGGAAGTCTGTTCGCCCGGGCGAATGCCAGGAACGAATGCACCACTCTTTTTCAGATTCTCTGCCGTTTCCTTGGGGTTGAAAACCAACGCCGTGTAGAAGAAAGCAAAGAAGATGATCAAAGCAGCATAAAGAAGCGTATAGAGCGGCTGGCCAGGACTCAAAGCCGCAGCCAGGTCGCGGATCCAACGCGTGGAGTCACCGCTGGTGAACCAACCGGCGAGCGTAGCCGGGAACAAAATCAGAGATGAAGCAAAGATCGGAGGAATAACGCCCGACATGTTCATCTTGAGGGGCAGATAGGATGCCTGACCGCCATAGATCTTGTTGCCGATTTGGCGACGAGCATAGTTCACCGTGATGCGGCGCTGACCGCGTTCGATAAACACTACGAAAGCCGTCACAAGCACCACGATCGCAATCACAAAGATTGCAGACAACGGCGAAATTGCACCCGTGCTCACGAGCTGGAACAAACCGCTCGCAGCGCTCGGAAGACCTGCCACAATACCGGCAAAGATGATAATCGAGATGCCGTTGCCCAATCCGCGTTCAGTGATTTGCTCACCAAGCCACATCAGGAACATCGTACCCGTCACCAAGCTTACAGCACAGGTAAAGCGGAACATCATGCCGGGATTGATAACAAGCCCGGCCTGAGTTTCCAAAGCAACTGCGATGCCGACCGCCTGGAAGAAACCCAGAGCCAACGTGCCGTAGCGCGTGTACTGAGTAATCTTACGGCGGCCCTGCTCGCCTTCTTTACGCAAAGCTTCAAGGCTCGGCAGCACGTACGACAGCATCTGCATGATAATCGATGCAGAAATGTAGGGCATGATGCCGAGCGCGAACACCGAGAAGCGCGACAGAGCGCCACCGGAGAACATGTTGAACAGCCCGAGGATGCCGCCTTGCTGCTCATTAAAGAGCTGGCGCAGCATGTCGGGATCGATACCGGGAACCGGCACATGAGCACCGATACGGTAAACGACAAGAGCGAGCAACAGGAAAATCAGGCGGCCCTTAAGGTCACCGTACTTCGCCCACCCCGTCGGTTTTGTGCTGGGGCTATTCGCCACGTCTGTGTCCTTGACTTAAAGCGTTGTTAGTTTCGATTTTTTGATTAGGCTTCGACCACGGAGCCGCCGGCAGCTTCGATAGCAGCCTTGGCACCCTTGGTGACGCCCAAGCCACGAACGGTGACCGCACGGGTGATTTCACCCGAGAGGATCACACGTGCGCCCTGCGCGAGGATCGAAACAACGTTTGCGGACTTCAGAGCAGCCAAGTCGATCTCATCAACCGGCATGGCCTGCAATTCGTTCAGACGCACCACTTCGATGTAGCGACGGGTGAGCGAAGTGAAGCCGCGCTTCGGCAAACGGCGATGCAAAGGCATCTGGCCGCCTTCGAAGCCAACCTTGTGGAAGCCACCAGCACGGGACTTCTGACCCTTGTGGCCACGGCCGGCGGTCTTGCCCCAGCCGGAGCCCACGCCGCGACCGACGCGGTGTGCCTGGCTCTTGGCGCCCTCATTGGGCTTAATGGTATTCAAACGCATTTGACTGTTACCTCAGATCATTCGACGCGCACAAGGAATGCGACCTTGGTGATCATACCGCGCACAGCGGGCGTATCCTCGAGCTCGCGGGTCTGATGAAGCTTCTTCAGACCGAGACCCAGAAGCGAAGCACGGTGCTTGACACCGGTGCCGATCGGGCTCTTGACGAGCGTGACCTTAACGGTCTTCTTCGTTTCAGACATTTCTCAATATCCTCCGGGATGCATTACGCCGTGAGCTCTTCGACCGTCTTGCCGCGCTTAGCAGCAATATCTTCGGGCGAGTGCAGGTTCGCAAGTGCATTGAGCGTAGCGCGGACCATGTTGTAGGGATTGGTCGAGCCGTATGCCTTAGCGAGCACGTTGCGGATGCCGACAGCATCCATAACAGCACGCATCGGGCCGCCGGCGATCACACCGGTACCTTCGGCAGCGGGCATCAGCAGCACGCGGGAAGCGCCGTGATGGCCTTCAACAGCGTGGAAGATCGTGCCATTGTTAAGCGGCACCTTCTTCATGCTCTTGCGAGCACGTTCCATGGCCTTGCTCACGGAGGCGGGCACTTCACGGCTCTTGCCGGTACCCATACCCACGGAACCCTTGCCATCGCCGGCAACGGTCAGAGCAGCGAAAGCCAGAATACGGCCGCCCTTAACAACCTTGGTGACGCGGTTAACCGCAATCATCTTTTCGCGAATGCCGTCATCGATTTCTTCGACGGCGTTCTTCTTGTCAACCTTAGCCATAAGCCTCGATTCCTATTAGAACTTGAGGCCGGCTTCGCGCGCGGCCTCGGCCAGCGCGGCAACGCGGCCGTGGTAACGATAACCGGAACGGTCAAAGGCGCAGGATTCAATACCAGCAGCCTTAGCCTTTTCAGCCAGACGAGCACCGACGATCTTGGCTGCGGCGATATTGCCGCCGTTGCCGTTGACCATAGCGCGAACTTCGGCTTCAGCGGTGGAGGCGCTCACGAGAACGCGGTCACCAGAAGCGGAAATAATGCTGGCGTAGATGTGCAGGTTGGTGCGGTGCACCGTAAGACGATTCACCTTCTGCAGCTTGATGCGGGCGCGGGTGGCACCGGCACGGCGCAGGCGGTTTTCCTTTTTGTTAATCATTTCTCAGAACCCCGCTTTACTTCTTCTTGGTTTCCTTGATGATGACGCGTTCGTCAGCATAGCGGATGCCCTTGCCCTTGTAGGGTTCGGGAGCGCGGTAGCTACGCACAACAGCGGCGGTCTGGCCGACCTTCTGCTTGTCAGCGCCCTTAATGATGATTTCCGTCGGGGTGGGCGTTTCGCAGGTCACGCCAGCGGGCATGTGATGCACGACCGGGTGCGAGAAACCAAGCTGAAGATTCAGCTTGTCGCCCTGAGCCTGAGCACGGTAGCCAACGCCAACCAAAGTGAGCTTCTTTTCAAAGCCCACAGACACACCCTTGTTCATATCCGCCACGAGAGCACGCATCGTGCCGACGTTGGCGTTGGATTCACGGGTTTCTTCAATCTGCTTGAAAGAAAGAACGTTTTCGTTCTGTTCAATCGCGACCTTAGAAAGAATGTGCATGCGCACTTCGCCCTTCGGTCCCTTGACGGTGATGAAACCGTCAGCGACGACAGCACTCACGCCCTGAGCGAGCTCAACGGGATGCTTGCCAATACGAGACATATTGAAAACCTCCCAAATTAAGCAACGTAGCAGAGAACTTCACCGCCGATACCGGCAGCGCGAGCCTTGCGATCGGTCATCACACCCTTCGGGGTGGAAACAATCGCGATGCCGAGGCCGTTCATGACCTGCGGAATGGACTCGTGGTTCTTATAAATGCGCAGGCCGGGGCGAGAAACGCGTTCGATGCGTTCGATAACCGGACGGCCGGCGTAGTACTTCAAACCGATATGCAACTGAGCCTTGCCATCAACGGACACAACGTTAAAGCCGTCGATGTAGCCTTCGTCCTTGAGAACCTGCGCGATGGCAACCTTGAGCTTGGAGCTCGGCATCACGACTTCGGTCTTGTCGACGATCTGACCGTTACGGATACGGGTCAGCATATCGGCGATCGGATCACTCATACTCATTTAGTAATCTCCTCGCTCTTACCAGCTGGCCTTGATGAGGCCGGGAATGTCACCACGCATGGCCGCGTCACGGATCATGCCGCGAGCAAGGCCAAACTTACGGAAAGTGCCGCGCGGACGGCCAGTCAGGCCGCAGCGGTTGCGCAGACGCACGGGGCTTGCATCACGCGGCAGAGCCTGCAGCGCGAGACGAGCGTCCATACGTTCTTCCATGGAGCGGGTTGCGTCGTTGATAATCGCCTTGAGTTCGGCGCGCTTGGCTGCGAACTTACGCACAGTCGCTTCGCGCTTCTGTTCGCGGTTAATCAGAGATAACTTTGCCATTTTGATTGCACCTATCTCAATTGCGGAACGGGAAGCGGAAACCAGCCAGAAGAGCCTTAGCTTCTTCGTCGGTCTTCGCCGTCGTCGTGATGGAAATGTTCATACCACGGATAGCATCGATCTTGTCGTATTCGATTTCCGGGAAGATGATCTGTTCACGCAGGCCGATGTTGTAGTTGCCACGGCCGTCGAAAGCACGACTGGACACGCCACGGAAGTCGCGAACGCGCGGGAAAGCGATCGTCACGAGGCGATCAAGGAAGTCGTACATGCGTTCGCCACGAAGCGTAACCATGCAGCCGATGGGCATGTTTTCACGAATCTTGAAGTTCGCGATAGCCTTACGGGTGCGAGTAATGGCAGGCTTCTGACCAGCGATCTTGGTCATGTCGGCAACAGCGTTGTCGACAAGCTTCTTGTCGTTGACGGCTTCACCAACGCCCATGTTGAGCGTGATCTTGGTGATGCGCGGAACCTGCATGACCGTCTTGTACCCAAACTTCTTGATCAGTTCGGGAACGATGGTTTCATGGTAAAGATTCTGGAAACGAGACATTTTGTCCTTGCTCCTTAGGCCTTGGCGCCGACAACGGCACCGTTGCTCTTGAACACGCGGACCTTCTTGCCGTCAACTTCCTTGAAGCCGACGCGGTCACCCTTGCCAGTGGCAGGGTTAAAGAGCATGACATTGGACTGATCGATCGGAAGAGTCTTGTCCACGAGGCCGCCTTCAACGCCGGTCATCGGGTTGGGGCGAACAGCCTTGCGGGCAACATTGACACCTTCGACGGTGATGTGACGGTCGTCGATACGGGCAGAAACGATACCCTTCTTGCCCTTATCCTTGCCGGCGATGACGATGACTTCGTCACCTTTGCGGATGCGCTGCATCTTATCGGCCTCCTTAAATAACTTCAGGAGCAAGCGAGACGATCTTCATGAACTTTTCGGTACGCAATTCACGCGTCACCGGTCCGAAGATACGGGTGCCCACAGGCTCGAGCTTGGAGTTAAGCAGAACGACGGCATTGCCGTCGAAGCGGATCAAAGAACCGTCAGCGCGACGCACGCCCTTAGCAGTGCGAACCACGACGGCGTTGTAGATCTCGCCCTTCTTCACACGACCGCGAGGAGCGGCTTCTTTCACCGTTACCTTCACGACGTCGCCGATGTTTGCATAGCGGCGCTTGGAGCCGCCCAACACCTTAAAACACATCACTGAACGAGCACCGGTGTTATCGGCGACGTCCAGCTTGGATTGCATCTGAATCATGGTTGTTTATATATCCAACTTATTCCGCTGTTGCGGATAGTATTGGTCCCGTCAGGGAGAAAGACTGCAACACATTGATTTCCGAAGAAAAACTCACCGGTCAGGAAGTTTCCCTCCCTTTCGACAAGCCGGATATCAATGGCACACAGTCCGCAGATATCAACGCAAATGCCGTCCCACGGATGGCACGGCATTTGCGCGAGTTCGCAAGTATACGCATAACGCGTAAATCTTGCAAGTATTTTTTCAAGTCTTTTTAAAGACTTAGATGATCACGGCCTTCTCGAGGACACGGGTCACCTTCCAGGACTTGGTCTTGGAAAGCGGACGGGTTTCCGCGATTTCAACCTTGTCACCAACACCGCACTCATTGGCTTCGTCGTGAGCGTGATACTTCTTGCTCTCGACGACGTACTTGCCGTAGAGGGGGTGCTTGACGCGACGTTCGACCAAAACGGTCACAGTCTTGTCCATCTTATCGCTCGTAACCGTACCGGTGAGGGTGCGGGTGAGCTTTGCAGTTTCAGTATTCGTCATTTCGCGGCCGCCTTCTGAGCGAGAACCGTGCGCACGCGGGCGATGTCGCGACGCGTAGCGCGCAGCTGGTTCGTGTTCTGGAGTTGTTGCGTAGCCTTCTGAACGCGCAACTTGAAGTGCGTGGTGAGAAGGTCGTTGAGCTCCTTGTTGAGCGCGGCCTCATCCATGGCGCGCAAGTCTTTTGCCTTCATGTCCGTCTCCTTACATGCCGATCTGGCGGACAACGAACTTCGTCTTCAGAGGCAGCTTAGCAGCCGCGAGAGCGAAAGCTTCACGGGCGAGCTGTTCATCGACGCCGTCCATTTCATAGATCACGCGACCGGGCTGAACGAGAGCAACCCAGTATTCCGGATTACCCTTACCATTACCCATACGCACTTCAGCGGGCTTGCTGGAGATGGGCTTGTCCGGGAAGACACGGATCCATACACGGCCGCCGCGCTTGATGTGGCGGGTAAGAGCACGACGCGCAGCTTCGATCTGACGAGCCGTCAGACGACCGCGTTCGACCACCTTAAGGCCGAACTCGCCAAAGCTCACGTTAGCGCCGCGCTGAGCGAGGCCGTAGTTACGGCCCTTCTGGTCCTTGCGGTACTTAGTACGATTCGGTTGCAGCATCGTTATTCTCCGTCTTTCTTGTCAGCGGCGGCAGCGGGTGCACGACGCGGACGGCGGGCAGCGCCTTCGCCGTCACGACGCTGGCGACGAGCCGGGCGACGACGATCTTCGCGTTCGGCCGGAGCAGCAGCTTCGACCACTTCTTCGCGGCCGAGGTTGTCACCCTTGTAAACCCAAACCTTAACGCCGATCACGCCATAGGTCGTGTTGGCTTCAGCAATTGCGTAGTCGATATCGGCACGCAGAGTGTGAAGAGGCACACGGCCTTCGCGGTACCATTCGGTACGAGCGATTTCAGCGCCGTTCAGACGGCCCGAGCTCATGATCTTGATACCCTGAGCGCCAAGACGCATTGCGTTCTGCATGGAGCGCTTCATGGCACGACGGAACATCACGCGCTTTTCGAGCTGCTGGCAGATGTTGTCAGCAATGAGCTGAGCATCCAGATCAGGACGACGAATTTCTTCGATGTTGATGTGCACGGGCACGCCAACCATCTTCTGAACTTCGGCCTTGAGCATTTCGATGTCGGCACCCTGCTTACCGATCACAACACCGGGACGAGCCGAGAAGATCGTGATACGAGCATTGTTGGCCGGACGTTCGATCAGAATGCGCGAAACGCTGGCGTTCTTGAGCTTTTCACGAAGGAAAGCACGGACGCGGAGGTCTTCGCCGAGCGTGCGGGAAAAGTTACGGCCGACCGCATACCAGCGCGACGTCCAGTTGCGCGTAACGGGAAGGCGGAAGCCGGTAGGATTAATTTTCTGACCCATGGTTCACCTTTTACTTGTCGCCAACGGTCACAAAAATGTGAGCCGTCTGCTTGCCGATACGCGTACCGCGGCCCTTAGCGCGAGCACCGAAACGGCGCAGCGTCGTGGCCTTTTCCACGTAGATCTTCTTAACGAACAGTTCATCCACGTCAGCGCCGTCATTGTGTTCGGCGTTAGCGATAGCAGATTCGAGCGCCTTGAGGATGATACCGGCAGCACGCTTCTGCGTGAAGCGCAGGATGTTGAGGGCCTTGTCCACGGGCTTACCGCGAACCAGGTCGGCCACCAAACGGCCCTTCTGAGCCGAGAGGCGAACGCCGCGAACGATTGCAGTAGTTTCCATTTGATTACCCCTTAACCTTCTTGCTGTCGGCAGCATGGCCGTGGAAGGTACGAGTCAGCGCAAACTCACCGAGCTTGTGGCCGACCATGTTTTCATTGATGTACACCGGAACGTGCTGACGGCCGTTGTGCACGGCGATGGTCAGACCGATGAACTCAGGAAGAATGGTGGAGCGACGCGACCAGGTCTTGATCGGACGCTTGTCGCGACCGGCCTGAGCGGCTTCAACCTTCTTGAGCAGGGAACCGTCAACAAACGGCCCTTTCTTTAACGAACGAGACATTTACTGGCCCCCTTATTTGTCGTAACGGCGCTGGATGATCATGGAATCCGTGCGCTTGGAGTTGCGGGTACGATAGCCCTTGGTGAGCTGGCCCCACGGCGTGACAGGAGCGCGACCAGTACCGGTGCGGCCTTCACCACCACCATGCGGGTGATCAACCGGGTTCATCACCTTACCGCGAACAGTCGGGCGGATGCCGCGCCAACGGGTGGCACCGGCCTTGCCGAGTTCACGCAGGCTGTTTTCTTCGTTGCCGACCGTACCGATCGTAGCGCGGCATTCGATCAGAATGCGACGCACTTCGCCGGAACGCATGCGAACCTGAGCGTAAGCACCTTCACGAGCGATCAGCTGAGCGAAAGCACCAGCGGAACGAACGAGCTGAGCGCCCTTACCCGGCAGCATTTCGATGCAGTGAATGGTCGAACCAACGGGAATATTGCGAAGTGGAAGGGTGTTGCCGACCTTGATCGGAGCTTCCTGACCGCTCATGATCGTGTCGCCCACATTCAGGCCCTTCGGGCAGATGATGTAGCGGCGTTCACCGTCAGCATACAGCACCAAAGCGATGTGCGCGGAACGGTTCGGATCGTATTCGATGCGTTCAACGCGAGCGGCAATACCGTCCTTGTTACGCAGGAAGTCGATCACACGATAGTGACGCTTGGAGCCACCACCCTTATGACGGCACGTAATGTGGCCGTTGTTGTTGCGGCCGGAACCGCGATTCTTCTTTTCGAGAAGAGCTGCGAAGGGCTTGCCCTTGTGCAGGCCCGGAGTCACCACTTTGACCGCATGACGGCGGCCGGGGGACGTCGGCTTGAGTTTGACGAGAGCCATTACTTAACCTCCTGCACGAAGTTGATGCTCTGACCATCCTTCAGGCGAACATAGGCCTTGCGCACATCGCTGCGCTTGCCCATGCCACGACCAAAACGCTTCGTCTTGCCCTTGGTGGTCAGAATCTGCACGCTTTCAACCTGTACCTTGAAGCACAGTTCAACAGCGGCCTTCACTTCCGGCTTCGTCGCACACGGAGTGACGACGAAAGCATACTGCTTGTCCTTGTATTCTTCGATTCGGGTGCTCTTTTCGGAGATAACCGGACCAACGAGGACCTTCAACAAACGTTCTTGATTCATCCGAGCATCTCCTCGAGCTTGGCGACCGCAGCCTTCGTGACAACGATCTTGTTGTAGTAGATCAGGGAGAGCGGGTCGGCGTAGCGCGGCTCAACCACGAGAACGTTCTTGAGGTTGCGGCTGGCCAGATAGAGGTTGTCGTCGACCGACTCGGTGATGATCATCACGTGATCAAGACCAAGCGTCTTGAGCTTGGCGGCGAATTCCTTCGTCTTCGGGGATTCGGCGCTGATCGAGTCAACCACAACGAGACGGCCGTCAGCAGCAAGCTTCGACAGGATCGAAGCCATAGCAGCACGATAAGCCTTCTTGTTCATCTTGTGGCTGAAATTTTCATTGGGCGTGTTCGGGAAAGCACGGCCACCACCACGCCACAGCGGGGAGGAGGACATACCCGAACGGGCGCGACCGGTACCCTTCTGATTCCAGGGCTTACGGGTCGTGTGGCGCACGAACTCACGGCTGAGCTGAGCGCGCGTGCCCTGACGGGCGTTAGCCTGGTAAGCAACCACGAGCTGGTGCACCAGAGCTTCGTTGTATTCGCGGCCGAACACGGCGTCAGACGCAGCAGCCTTGCCAGCTTCCTGACCGAGTTCATTGATTACATTCAGTTCCATTGATCGCTCCTGGATTAGGCCTTCACAGCGGGACGCACGATGACTTCACCGCCCTTGGAGCCGGGAACGGCACCGCGAACGAGCAGAAGACCACGTTCAGCATCGACACGGGCAACCACGAGATTCTGCGTGGTGCGCTGGGCTGCACCGAGGTGACCAGCCATGCGCTTGCCCGGGAACACGCGACCCGGATCCTGGCGGTTACCAATAGAGCCGGGAGCGCGAGTCGTCACGGAGTTACCGTGGCTGGCGCGGTTCGAGGAGAAGTGGTGACGCTTGATGGCGCCTGCGAAACCCTTACCGATGGTCGTGCCGGTCACGTCGACCTTCTGGCCGGCCGTGAACATGTCGGCGCTGAGCACGGTACCGGGCTTGAATTCGGCAACCTTGTCTTCGTCGATATGGAACTCTTTCAACGTGGCAGCTGCTTCGATGCCAGCCTTAGCAAACTGACCGGCGAGCGCCTTGTTGACGCGCGAGGGCTTCTTGGAGCCGAACGCGACCTGAATGGCATTGTAGCCGTCGGATTCAACCGTCTTGACGCAAGCAACACGGTTGCCGGACACGTCGAGCACCGTTACGGGAACGGACTTGCCGTCCTCTTCAAAGATGCGCGTCATGCCGATCTTGCGGCCGACTAAGCCGAGCTTTTCACTCATTATTTTTACTCCACCCCGTCTACGATTGGACGGGACCGTACTTTTAAAGAAATCACTTCACGACGGGAGGTTCGAATTTCGAATCTTTTCGCTTCGTAACGCCGATCGACTGCCTCTTGGGCCAGAAGTGACGCAAATTCGTTTGTGTCCGTTCAGTCTTTTGTTCGAACACAAACGAGAAAACTGTGCAATTACTGCTTGTTGTTGACCTTGATCTTGACATCAACACCAGCCGGCAGGTCGAGCTTCATGAGAGCATCAACGGTCTTGTCGGTCGGATCAATGATGTCCATCAGGCGCTGATGGGTGCGGATTTCGAGCTGGTCGCGGCTGGTCTTGTTGACGTGCGGCGAACGCAGAATGTCGAAGCGCTGAATGCGGGTGGGAAGCGGAACGGGACCGCGAACAACAGCGCCGGTGCGCTTAGCGGTGTCGACGATTTCGAGAGCCGACTGATCGATCAGCTTGTAATCAAACGCCTTGAGGCGAATGCGGATGCACTGAGACTGCATTTGTCTGATTTTCCTAAGAAAAAGAACAATAAAAGAACTAAGGGGGCGCAGTATAACCACGCCCCCTTCACCCTGTCAAGGGTCACTGAAAAATTTTTGTGTTTTTTCAGTATGTTCGAAGAATTTCTTCGACTTATTCGATGATCTTGGCAACGACGCCGGCGCCGACAGTGTGGCCGCCTTCACGGATAG